>SYDV01000432.1 GCA_005801395.1 Planctomycetia bacterium
AATTCATCTGGTCCGGCGAGTGCGCTGATGGCGCGGGCGGCGGCGATTTTCATGGCTGGGGTAATGGCTTTGCGGCGACCATCTAATGCGGCGCGGAATAATCCTGGGTAAGCTAAAGCGTTATTAACGCTTTTACCATCTGCGGCGTAGGCAGCCCCAGCATCGAGCGCTTCTTCGGGGAAGATTTCTGGGATCGGATTTGACAGGGATAAAATAATTTGTCCCTTACGAATCATTTCCGGTTTTATCAGTCCAACAACACCGGTGGTGGCGATGACGATATCGGCTTTCGCCATGGCGTCATCCAGGGTGGCAATATCTCCGCCAACATTTTCCATGCGTGCGCAGGCTTGTTCATTGCGATCAACGCCAATGACTTTGAAGCCCGCACTGAGCAATAATTTGGCGATGCCAAAGCCGGCTGCGCCTAAACCAATTTGAGCACAGATCATGTCGCGACGACCATCGCGATTGGTATGACGAAGTGCGGATAAAACAGCCGCTAATAAAACCGTAGCCGTGCCGTGTTGGTCATCATGCATGACGGGTTTATCTAAGCGGCGAATCAATTCATCTTCGATACGGAAACAATCCGGCATGCGAATATCTTCTAAATGAATTCCGCCAAAAGTCGGGGCTACGCGCACCACGGTGTCGATAAATTCATTCGGATCTTTGGTGTCGATTAAAATGGGTACCGCACTGATGCCGACAAATTGGTCATAAATAACGGCTTTGCCTTCCATCACCGGCATGCCTGCCACTGGGCCAATGTCGCCTAAACCTAAAACACGCGTGCCATTGGTGAAAATGCCGACGCTATTTCCGATGCTGGTCAGTTCCAATGCCTTGAGCGGATCACGTTGAATCGCGCGACAGATTCGGGCAACGCCTGGGGTGTAAATGTATCGCAGATCCGACAATAATTTAATATCTTGTTTACGTCCGCAGTGAATTTTCCCGCCTTGATGGCGAGCGAGCACTAAATCGCAGGTCTCAAGCACTTCTGCCTGGGTATGCTCACGAATCGCGCTGAGCACCTGCACCAAATGATCATCATCATAAACCGAGACGGTAATTTCACGAATGCTGTGATACGGTGAAATAGAGCGCGTGGTCAAATCACCGACCAATGCACCAACTTCTCCAATAACGCTGAGTAATTTTCCCAGTGATCCCGCTCGGTGCGGATTACGAACCACTAAAACAATATCTTGATCAGGAAAACGTGGGCGCTTGGGATCCATGGAAGCACTCTCCAGGGAGAGAGCCTAGGCGATGCGGTAGTTAATCACAAGGTCGACGCCTATAGGGCAGCTTTTTACTGAGTTATGCGGCGAAATATTCACTACACGGAATTAGTTCACGGGGTCGCGTATGGTACCATTTCGTTTCGTCATTAACGAGACGATAATCAAGGCAAGAAATCCGAGGGGAATGCTGACAATCGCCGGTTGACTGAACGGCACAATCGCGTCAGCAGGATTTAATCCATAGACGTCTTTGAATGCTTGAGCGCTGAGCAATATCCAGCCGAGTGACGTGATCATTCCAACAAAGATGGCAACGGTAATACCTTGTTTGGTGGTGCGCTTCCAGAACAGCAACATGACTAACGAAGGTAGGTTTGCCGACGCAGCAATATTGAAAGCCCAGCCAACTAAAAAATTAACATTCATCTTTTCAAACACGATACCGAGTAAGATGGCAATGATGCCGACGACGACGGCAGCCAATTTTGCGACTTGCACTTGTCGTTCATCGCTGAGATCAATTTTTAATACATTGGTCATCAAATCGTGCGCGACGGCACCGCTGGCCGCCATAATTAACCCGCTGACAGTTCCCAGTACGGTGGTGAAGGCCACGGCACAAATCACGGCAAACAGGATCTCATTAAAACTCTTGGCTAAAAGCGGAGCCGCCATGTTGCTATTGGTTGGATCTAAACCACCACTGGTCATAGCGCCTAAACCTAAGTACAGCGTCAGAACGTAGAAAAAGCCAATGGCAGCAATGCCCATAATGGTGCTTTTGCGCGCGCTCGTTTGATCTTTTACCGTGTAGTAGCGAATTAGAATATGTGGCAGTGAAGCTGTGCCGCAAAACAGGGCTAACATCAAGGACAGAAAGTCAATTTTAGTCATTAAGTTATCGCTGCGTAGTCCAGAAAACGTTGGACTGCCACCGACGGATAGAATTTCAGATCCTTTAGTGGGCGCTTGGTAATAAATAGTGGTTCCATCGATACTGTCTTTCTTCCACAAAATAATTTCGCTGTCTTGGAAGACACGGAAGAATTCAAGCGGACCAAGTGCGCCCGTTTCAGTTTTTCCATCAGGAAGTTTTGACACATTGCCAACGGGAAAGAGATCGTTGGTGTCGCTGGCGGCTTTGCCATTTTTAATTACGACGCCGTCTTTCGTTGCCACGGTTTGCGTTTCACTTAAAAGATCACCCTCTTTGCGCCAGACCTGCAAAGTGCCGGTCTGATCCTTAATACGTACAAATGGCTTCCCTGCCCAGGCACCATCTTCTGGCAGTACGGTATTCCCTGGTTTACCAATAATATCAGCGGCTGGTGCGGTGATAAAACGATGGGTTTTATCATCGCCAGGTGTGGTATCAAAACCGCGATACAAAATCATGCCGGTCAATAAACTGCATAAAGCAACCAATAAGCCACCCTTGATGAATTGTACCCAGGTGGTCGATACCATGCCGGCAGTAGAAACAATCACGATTACGACACTACCAACCGCGGTAACGCCCATCCAATGTTCCCAGCCCAATAATGGTTTAATTAAGGCACCCGCGCCAACCATTTGTGGGATGAGGTAAAAAACCGATACCACCAAGGTGCTGATGGCGGCAGATAATTTAATTCCCCGTGAGTTAAACATATTATCAAGTGCGTCAGCAAAGGTGAAACGCCCCAAGCGCTTCATTGGTTCGGCGATAATAAAGAGCGCCACGATCCAACCTGCTAAATAACCAATCGAATATAAAAATCCGTCATAACCATAAAAGGCAATCATTCCGCAAAT
>SYDV01000433.1 GCA_005801395.1 Planctomycetia bacterium
GCGTCCAGCGTTACGTTTGGAAGCAGAAGCTATTCGCGATTCCCTGCTCAGCGTAAGCGGTCGCTTAGATCCGACTCTGTTTGGGCCAGCGATTGAAGACTTTAATGTTCCACGTCGCAGTGTTTATTTGCGCGTTCGCCGCAGTGAATTATTTCCCTTCCTCATTCTGTTCGATGCCCCAGAAGCAACTCAAAGCATTGGTGATCGCGGAACGACAACGCAACCAACGCAAGCGCTAGCGATGATGAATTCTCCCCTCGTCCATCAAACGGCTGAGGAGTTGCGCAAGCGCGTATTTACCAAAGGCACATCGCCAACGGACGCCATTATCACGATCTATCGCGTGCTCTTATCCCGCGCACCGACCGATGTTGAAATGAACAAAATGATTTCATTTTACTCGCATCAGAAAACCATGATTTCAGCAAATAATAAGAAAACAGTAGATGAAGCCGAAACGCTCGCCATGAGTCGCGTCTGTCAGGTGGTGTTGTGTTTAAATGAGTTTATCTATGTCGATTAATCCATCGGAGCCCGCCAAGATGTTTACTCGTGATCCCCATTCCGGACTGCACTTACCCTCGCGCCGTAATTTTCTTAAAAGTGCGGGTATGGGTTTCGGATCACTGGCATTAGCCAGTCTACTCAATAATCATGTCACCGCTGCCGAGCCAGAAAATCCACTCGCAGAAAAGAAACCGCATTTCCCAGCCAAAATTAAAGCCGTCATCTGGTTATTTATGACCGGAGCACCATCGCAAGTTGATACCTTTGATTACAAACCCGAATTACAAAAGCGTCACGGCGAGGAGCTTCCAGGCAGCGATCCAAATACCGGGTTCTTTAAAACCAGCGGTAAATTAATGAAATCGCCTTTCGACTGGAAGCAGCACGGCCAATCTGGTTCATGGGTCAGCAGCTTATTCCCTCATTTATCAAAACATGTCGATAAAATGACGTTCATTCATTCGATGTTTCTGCGCTCCAATAATCATGCCCCTGCCAGCATTGAATTAATGTGCGGCGGGACCGTACCTGGGCGTCCAGCGGCTGGTGCGTGGACAACCTATGGACTGGGAACCGTCAATCAGGATTTACCGGCCTATGTTGTCATGCATGGCAAGCGACCACGGGGCGATAATCAAATTTGGTCGGCTGGATTTTTACCAAAAACTTTTCAAGCCATGACTCTAGATGCGCGGCGACAAGAAGCCGTCGACGATATTGCCCGAGCGGAAAGCGAAAACGATGCACAGCAACGGGCATCGTTAGATTTATTAGGTGAATTAAATGGCAAACACGCACAAGATCGTGCACACCAAGGTGATTTACAGGCGCGCTTACGGAGTTTCGAATTAGCTTATCGGATGCAAACCGCCGCCCCCGAGGCGCTAGAAATCAGTAAAGAAAATGCCGCGATGCAATCGTTATATGGATTGGATCGCAAAGAATGTGATCCCTTCGCCCGGCAATGTTTACTTGCTCGACGACTCGTTGAACGAGGTGTGCGCTTTGTCCAAATATTTGCTGGAAAAAATGCGAATGGAGACGGCGCCGTCGATGACGTGCCGTGGGATGGACATAATAATATTAAAGACAACCACATTTCCTGTGCCGCTGCCACCGATCAACCCGCAGCGGCGTTGCTTGAAGATCTTCAACAACGCGGATTACTCGATTCAACCTTGGTTATTTGGGGCGGAGAATTTGGCCGCACCAGTGATTCACAAGGCGCACTGGGGCGCGACCATAATCCACATGGATTTACCATCTGGATGGCTGGCGGTGGATTAAAGCCAGGCATTCACTACGGATCGACCGATGAATTCGGTTACAAAGCCACGGAAAATAAAGTGCACGTGAACGACTTACACGCCACTATTCTACATCTGCTCGGACTAAATCATGAAAAACTGACCTATCGTTCAAGTGGCCGTGATTTCCGCCTGACCGATGTTGGCGGCCATGTGATTAAAGAAATCCTTGCTTAATGAATGCACCTGACGGAGAGGATTTCTTTCTGTGATAGCAACACCTGACTTCCCTAGCATTATCACGCTGTTGTCGCTGATTCTGGGCAGCATAAATTAGCTAACTGATGCCATTCGTGGTCAATATTTCGCATCAATAATGCACAATCAAAGGTAACCGAACCGGCAGGGAATAAGGTCGCATCAGAAAAATAATTCGATTCACAGCGCTCAATGTCCAGCGCCTCGACTTGCCATTGCTTGCAGCGCAATTCCATGCCTTCCAGTTGCTTAGTATTCGGATTTGGCGAATAGCCCATCGCTCCTTCGGCAAAAAATTGTGAGGCCGTGTCTAAGTTAGAAAATACCGATGCTGATGGCAGTGTTTTAGTCACACTGCCTGAAACATGGACACGAATAAGACCGTCTTCGCTGGACATCGCGACATTCACCGTCGTGCCAGATGGCGAGGAATTCATAGCGGTGGTAAACCGCGCAAGATGCTGCACTCCAGGAAACATTTTTCCGCCCATCATGGCATTTATTCGTGAGTCGGTATCACGCCGAGGAACGTAAACCCCATGCCTAACTTGGCCGTGGTCATCCCATTCTACCGCTATGCGATGGGCGGCATTTTCTGAATTCAAACCAAAAGGCATGGGAAAACATTGGGGTTTAACATCGGTTAGCCGAATTAAACAGATTCCACCAATCGCATAACCATTTATTAATCGTGGACGAAATGGTGCCGGTAAATGCCGCGCCATCACCGCTGCCTCAATGCGATAATTTGCTAAAATACGGCGTTCAATCATTCCGGTAATCACGGGGATTTGCATACGTACCTTTGCGAACAGAGAATGAGCGATGCATGTTACCATAGGCTCATCATCGCCATGAGAACTTAACTTTCTCCATGACCGAACGTGTATGTTCACCATGCATGTCTATCGCTCGTTACGACCCTAGATGTCTTAATCTTTGATTTTACCTGCGGACTTTAATCCATAGCGTTTACTTTTAGTTAATAGTATCGTTCTTGGTTTGAGCGATCGTCTTATTTTTGTTGTAGATAATGCTGGAAATATTTGTGCTTTTTGGCGCAAGGTTACCTGATGCAGAAATTATAATGCAACATACTGTGCCGCACGATCGTACGAGTTTACCGAATGTCTCTATCAGACGACGTGAACGAATATCATAGAATCTAAGGACGTGCTATGCATTTGTTGTCGAAATCTTGGCGGATGTTGAATTGCGCCAAAACATTACTGCTCCTTGGTTGTCTGCCGTTGACCGCAGTTGCGGTGGACACAAACGCTTCCAGCAATGGTTCAGGTAAAGCTCGTCCGACGCCTGATTTTACCCGTGACGTACGTCCTATTTTATCGCAGCACTGTTTTACTTGCCACGGTCCTGATGACAAATCACGCAAAGGCGGATTACGTCTAGACCAGCGTGAATCAGCGATGATTCCCGCTAAATCTGATGCAATTGCCATCGTGCCTGGGAAGCCTGAGGTTAGCGAATTAATCAAACGTATTTTGACTCACGATGAAGATGATTTAATGCCGCCACCGGCAACCAAGAAACCACTGAGTGATAAAGATAAGGATATTCTACAACGTTGGATTGCAGGCGGTGCAGAGTATCAACCACATTGGGCATTCGCTGCGCCGGTGATCCATCCTTTACCAACCGTGCAAAACCAAACTTGGTCAAAAAATGAAATCGACCGATTTGTTCTCGCGCGTTTAGAAGCGGAACATTTGCAACCATCATTGGCTGCCGACCGTCCCACGCTCATTCGACGGGCATCGTTGGATTTAATCGGCTTGCCACCAACACCGGCGGAAGTGGATGCTTTCGTCGCGGATACCAGTCCACAGGCGTATGAGAAACTGATTGATCGATTATTAGCATCCGCGCACTACGGCGAACGTTGGGCTCGGCAGTGGATGGATTTAGCACGATATGCTGACACGAATGGTTACGAAAAAGATCGTCCACGATCAATGTGGCCATGGCGTGATTGGGTCATTACGGCGATCAATGACGACATGCCGTTTAGCGAATTTACCATTAAACAAATAGCTGGGGATATGTTGCCCAATGCAACGCAATCAGATCGCATCGCGACTGGTTTTCATCGCAACACCATGATCAACGAAGAAGGCGGCATAGATCCACTAGAATTTCGTTTTCACGCCATGGCTGACCGCGTAGCCACCACCGGAAAAACCTGGCTCGGCCTTACGACTGGCTGTGCGCAATGTCATACGCATAAATTTGATCCGGTTACCATTACTGAATATTATCAATTGATGGCGATGATGAATAATGCCGACGAAGTGGTGATGATGATTGAACCAAGTGATTATGCCGCACAAAAGAACACCGTCGCCAATAAAATTGAACCCCTTATTCCACCGTTAGCCGATCAATATCCCGTCGATACACGCGTGTGGTCGCAAGCAACAAAAATCACAGCCGTAACGGCAAGCGGAGAAACCGCTTCCGTCGCAACTGATGGTACAATTACATTAAACGGGCCAAGTGCCGCTAAAGACACTTACACCATTACCATCGAAACCGCCTCCACTTCATTAGATTTTGTCCAATTAGAAGCATTACCAAATAAAAATAATCCACAGGGTGGCCCAGGCCGATCCAGTGGCGGCAATTTTGTCCTTTCAGAATTTTCACTAACGACGACTGGACTAAGTGGCGATTCACCAGCCGAAAAACAAATCATTAAAACGTTTTCCACAGATGGCGAACAAAAAAATTACGAAGCCAAATTGGCCATTGATGGCAAAAAAAATACCGGTTGGGGCATTGCCGGCGCGGGTAAAATTAATGCATCAAAAACCGCTACTGCCACGTTAAAAAAGACCTCTCACCACGACGGCGGCATGCGCGTGGTCATCACTTTAGAGCAAAATTTCGGCGAACAGCATACGCTTAGTCAATTTCGATTACGTTTGGGGTATCAAGAGGACAGCAAATCCACCGTCGAGGCACGTCGCGCCAAAGCGGAATTGGCCTTTCAGGAATGGCTCGCTGATCAACGAAAAAATGCCGTCCATTGGCGAGTACTGACTCCCGTATCGGCAACCTCAGAAACACCAACGTTGACCATACTCGACGATGGATCGGTCTTGTCTTCTGGCGATATTACAAAAAGAGACATTTATGTAACGAATTTTAAACAGGACCTAGCTGGGGTAACGGCCATTCGTTTAGAAGCCTTAACGCACGACAGCTTACCGAACCAAGGTCCTGGTCGAGTTTATTACGAAGGACAAAGCGGTGATTTTTTGCTCACCGAACTGCTCATGTCGGTGAATAATGAACCGATTAAATTTGTGCGTGGTGCAGAATCTTTCGCGGCAAGTACTAATAACGCCTCAAAAATAATCGACGGCGAACCGCTCACTGGTTGGACCATTCGTGACGGCACCGGCCAATCGCAAGCGGCGCTCCTGGTGTGCGAAAAGCCCCTCACGGCTGGATCAGACGTGCGCATTGATCTGGTATTTGAACGCTATTTCGCCTCTGCCTTGGGACGTTATCGCTTTTCTGTCACCACCGACCCAGCGCCTAATGATATTAATTATTTACCGCCAGATATGGCGGAACTGGTTCTGCGCGACTCCGCTAAATTGGATAGCGCGGGGATCGAACGCCTGCGTCGTTATTGGCTCACGATTGCTCCTGAATTGGAAAAAGCGCGGAAAGAAATCGATTCACTAAAAAAATCCTTACTCGCTCATCCGACTTCTTTAGTGTTCAAAGAGCGACCCACCGACCACGTTCGTTCAACCTTTATTCACAATCGCGGTGAATTTTTACAGCCGACAGACCGTGTCGAACCAGGAATATTTTCTGCCTTACAGCCACTCTCTGCTGGCACTCCACGCAATCGCCTTGGATTAGCGCAATGGTTAGTCGCGCGTGATAATCCACTTACCGCACGAGTGACCGTCAATCGCTGGTGGGCGACGATATTTGGTCGCGGCCTGGTACGGACGATCGAAGATTTTGGCTATCAAGGAGAAGCACCGAGCCATCCTGCTTTATTAGATTGGCTGGCCGTAACCTTTATGGAGGAAGGCTGGTCGATGAAGCTTTTACACAAGCGCATTGTTATGAGCGCGACCTATCAACAGTCATCGCACTTATCACCTAAGCTCTTAGAGCGCGATCCGAAAAATGTCTTACTGGGGCGTGGTCCACGATTCCGCGTCGAAGCGGAAGTGATTCGCGACAGTTTATTGACGGCCTCTGGATTATTATCATCGAAACTCGGGGGACCCAGTGTCTTTCCGCCACAGCCTGCCAGCGTGACCTCTGAAGGCGCGTACGGAAAATTCGATTGGAAAATTTCCGAAGGCCCGGATCGCTATCGTCGTGGTTTATACACCTTCATGAAACGCACCGCGCCTTATGCCATGACCAATGCTTTTGACGCACCCAGCGGCGAATCATGTGTGGCACAACGTGAAGTTTCAAATTCACCGTTACAGGCCTTAATTCTTCTCAATGACACCGTCGTTATGGAGACTGCGGTTGCCTTAGGTCGAAAAATTACCAGCGCTCCTGGCGATGATACCACGCGCATAACCGCTATTGTACGTCATTGTTTGGTGCGTTCTCCAACCGCGCAGGAAATATCCACGATGACTTCCTTTATCGCTCGCCAACGCCAACGTTTTGCAAATAAAGAAATCGATCCACTCACGTTAATTGGAAAAGCCGATGACAACGCCGTGGAAATCGCGACGTGGACAACACTGGCGCGTGCAATGATGAACACCGATGAATTTGTGACCAAGGAATAATATCATGAGCTCAATCCATCATCGTCCTGCGTCCGTCCTCGCTACTCGGCGCCAATTGTTGAATCAAACCGGAGTGAACCTTGGGCGTATTGCGCTTGGTTCCCTCTTACTTGGTGCCACGCCTCCACCGTTAATGAGCAGCGATAAACCGGCTGGGACCTTAGCTCCACGCAAGCCCCATTTTCCGGCCACGGCTAAGCGCGTAATTCATTTATTTATGGCTGGCGCTCCTAGTCACTTAGATCTATTCGATTACAAACCAGAATTAGTTAAGCTAGAAGGACAACCATTACCTAAGTCTGTTATTGGTGACCAGCGATTCGCTTTTATTCGCGGTGATGCTGCGGTTATGGCACCACAATTTACCATTAAACCGCGTGGGCAAAGTGGATTAACTATTTCCGATATGATGCCGCATTTAGCCAAAGTCGCAGATGATATTTGCCTAATTAAATCCATGCGTACGGACCAGTTTAATCACGCTCCAGGACAAATTTTTCTCAACACTGGCTTTTCCCAACCGGGACGCCCCAGCTTGGGTTCGTGGGCGGTGTACGGTTTAGGCGCTGAAACAACGGAATTACCCGCTTATGTGGTCATGTCCTCGGGCAAAGGCGTTAGTGGTGGTTCCGCCAACTGGGCGAGCGGCTTTATGCCGACACTCTACAGCGGTTGTCGTTTCCGAAATCAAGGTGATCCGATTTTAGACACCTCAAATCCGGCTGGAATAGATGCACAATTACAGCGCGAAAGTATTGATTTAATTAGCGGATTAAATCGCGCTCATTTAGACCTGGTCGGTGATCCGGAAATTGCCACCCGCATAGCCAATTACGAAATGGCTTACCGCTTACAGTCTAGCGCACCGGAATTAATGGATTTAAAAACCGAAACCAAAGCCACCATGGAATTGTATGGTTGCGAGGCGGATAAACCATCCTTCAACCGTTCCTGCTTACTCGCGCGACGAATGATCGAACGCGGAGTCCGCTTTATTAATATTTATCACGAAGGCTGGGACGCCCATTCTGGCTTAGTAGACAACCATAAAAATATGTGTGAAGAAACCGATCAAGGCGCAGCGGCATTAGTTGCCGATTTGAAGCAACGTGGGCTTTTAGATGACACCTTAGTTATTTGGGGCGGCGAATTTGGTCGTACGCCAATGGTCGAAAATAATCCGGTCTTAGGCCGATCAAAAGGTCGTGACCACCATCCACACGCATTCACCATGTGGATGGCTGGCGGCGGACTCAAACGCGGGTTCAGTTACGGTACCACTGACGACCTCGGCTACCAAGTCGTCGACAAGCCCGTCCATGTCCATGATTTACAGGCTACCGTTTTACACCTGCTCGGTTTCGACCACGAACGCCTGACCTACCAATTCGCAGGCCGTGATTTCCGCCTAACCGATGTGCATGGGCATGTGGTGAAAGATATTATTGCGTAAAAAGCTGTTTTTCTTTTACTTGTCCCTTAGTTTCTCTTCTTTCGTTGGAGACGGGAAAAGCATGTAACGCATTGGTTATTCCTGGTATTACCTTTGCATGCATTCCCTTTTTTCACTCAAGTCCCCGTGTTTTCAGCTGTTTTCGTTGAGAACAGCGCTGCGGCAGAGTGCTGTTCTCTGGTTAGCGTGCTGCCTTGGACCGTCACTACACGCAGTCGAAAACCACCAGGTCAGTGGTGAATTTCTCAAGCAACATTGCCTGTCATGTCATTCGTCGACTAAGAAAAAGGGTGATGTTGATCTAGAGAACTTACCCATTCCTGGGACCAATGCCGATAGCGATCATCGTTGGGACGCCATTCGTCAGGTTTTGGCTGAGCAAGAAATGCCGCCAAGTAATAAACCGCAACCGACTCAACCAGAACGTGATCGGATCATTGCTTGGATTGATCAATTATTCGATGGCCCTAATGGTGGACTTCCCACTGATCCTGGTTGGGTCAGTGCGCATCGATTAACGCGTAACGAATATAATCGAACCATTCAGGATTTACTTGGTGTCGGTGGAAATCCCGCTGATTTATTTCCCGCTGAAAACGACGGCGGGTCAGGCAGCTTTGATAATAATTCTGATACACTCTACGTTTCACCATTGCTGATGGAACGCCTGCTTGATCTGTCGTTATCTTTAGTGACTAAAGCAAAACCCGAACGCCTCGGCATAGTGACCCCAGCGGCATCACCCGACGGTATGAGCCGTGTCGAATCTGAACGCCGAGCGGCAGAACAATCACTCGCTACTTTTTTACCGCGCGCTTGGCGCCGCCCTGTACAAGACGATGAAATTCAAGCTCACTTAACCATTTATACCCAGGCAATTGAGCGCAGCCGCCTCAATCATCAAGATGCTTTAAGGCTCTGTCATGCCGCGGCACTGACCTCGCCAAACTTTCTATTTCGCATGGAGCACTCACAGCAAGGAAATCAACCGTACGTATTAAACCCGTATGAAATTGCTAATCGACTGTCTTATTTCTTGTGGTCATCAATGCCCGACGAAACATTGTTCCAGGCGGCGAAAAATGGTTCGCTAGCTAAACCAGAAGGCATTTCAGCACAAGTCACTCGCCTACTCGCTAGTAACAAATCACAGGTTCTACCAAAACAATTCATGGGCCAATGGTTGGGCACCGACGACTTGACTCGCGGATTCGGTCCCGACGAACAATTTTTTAAAAAGGTCTACGACCACAAATTGCGGAATGCGATGATTGAAGAGCCGGTCGTGTTTATGAGCGAACTCATCAAAAACAATGGGAGTTTAACCGAATTAATCGACTGTAATTACGTGTTCGTTAATGATCTTTTAGCTAAGCATTATGGACTACCGGAACAAAAAGATGCTAAATTCGTTCGTGTTGAGATTGCCAATGGTCAACGAGGTGGATTGATTAGCATGGCAGGCGTATTGGCGATTACCTCGCGTCCTGCTCGCACCAGTCCGGTGATTCGCGGGAAATGGATTCTGCAAGAATTACTCTCGTATCCTCCGCCACCACCTCCGCCGAATGTTCCGCCTCTGCCAGAAACTAAAAACGACAAAAAGGATCTCACCACCTTGCGCCAACGTTTAGAGCGCCATCGGTCGGATCCCGCTTGTAATGGCTGTCATCAACGAATTGATCCACTCGGTTTTGGCTTAGAAAATTATGACGCCATCGGTCGCTGGCGCAGCATGGGCGATCATGGCGAAACGTTAGATACCGTGGGCACCTTACCCAACGGCGAAACGTTTGATGGGCCGCAGCAACTAAAAAAATTACTCGTTGCACGACAAGATCGCATCATGCAAACCGTGGTCGAGCGTCTACTCTCCTACGCTCTCAGTCGTGGACTAGAGCGGCATGACCGCGCTACCGTGCGTCAAATTACCAAAAATATCGCTGCCGATAACTACCGCGCACAAACGCTCATTCGCGAAATTGCCCTCAGCCTGCCATTTCGCTATAAACGTAATCCGACCATAGCCACATCGCCAACTTCCCAGGCGACGAATTAAATTGAGGACCAACCGATGAGAAATTCCTCCTGGAGTATTCCCCGACGCACCTTGCTGCGAGGCCTTGGGGTTGCTGTCGCATTACCGATGCTCGACATCATGGCTCCGTTAGAAGCATTGGCTAATGAGCCAAAAAATGCCACTAACCCAGGCTTCATCGCACCGAAAAAACCGGTGCGGCTGATGATGATGAATCTACCCTGTGGTACGTATCGCAAAGAATGGGGCGTCGATGAACCAGGTCCAATTGGTACCTTTAAACCAATGCTCGAACCGCTCCAGGCATTTGCCGCAGATATTACCTTGTTCTCAAATTTGATGAATAAATCCGCGACCGCCGATTCGATTGCACATTACGCCAATGAACAATTATGGACGAGCACGGTGGTGAAGAAAACGACTGGCGCTGATCTCAACGCTGGTGGCGTTTCAGTGGACCAATTAATTGCGCGACAAACAGCATCAGTAACGCGTTTTCCATCTATTAATTTGGGAATGATGGCTCCCGTCAGCGGTACCGACAGCGGTTGGTCACGCGTTTACAACAATCAATTATCTTGGAGCACACCGACCACGCCGGTACCGAATGAAATAGATCCTAAGCGCGCCTTTGGTCGACTGTTTCGCAATGCTGGTGGAAAAGATGCCGTTGCGTCTGGCGGAATTGACATGGGTATTCCAGAAGATGCGCGAAAAAGCGTGCTCGATAAAGTCATGGCTGATGCCAGTGCCCTACGCAATAAAGCAAGTGTTGCAGACCAGCGAAAACTCGATGAATATTTAACCGCCGTGCGCGATGTCGAACAACAAATTGAGCGAGAAATTGCTGCAAACACAAAAGAGCGTCCGCTTGATCCCGCAGCAACGCGTGCGGTTGGCGAATTAGGTGGCACTTTATTAGCCTTCGATGGACGCGATCACACCAAACGCCTGCGCCTAATGCTTGATCTCGCTGTGCTGGCGTTCTGGACCGATTCAACACGAGTCGCAACCTTTATGTTTGGACATGAACGTAATGATCTCAATTACTCGTTCATTGATGGAGTTAAGTCTGGTCATCACGAATCCTCGCATCACGGAGAAAGCGCGGAAAAACTTGATTATTTCCGACGCATTAATCTCTGGCACGCCGAACAAGTCGCTTACCTGTTAGAGCGCATGAAAAATCTTAGCGAAGCCGACGGAACGTCGATGTTAGATAATAGCCTCGTATTCTGGGGCGGAGCACTCAACGACGGTAATAATCATGGACGCGAAAATCTGCCCATCCTACTTGCTGGAAAAGGCGGTGGCGGCATTAAACCTGGACGTCATCTAGAATTACCAAAGAAAACTCCACTAGCGAATCTCTATCTATCGCTATTCCCACACCTCGGCGTCAAAGCCGCTTCATTTGCTGATTCAACGGGAATGATTGATCAGCTGACAAGTTCATAATACCAATTCCGAGTCAACATTGCCAAATTCGAAAGAAGAGTAACGGTAACCCATTCTTTCCTTATATCCGGCATGCTTGACTCAGAATTCTTACCGTACAAAACACATTGCAATCGACCATGCGATGCAGCAGCGCCGCCGCTGTACCGCCATATTCCCATATTTTTCCTCCCTTTAATACTTTAATGTCTGTCACTCTTTCGATGATGAACCACCCCCTCCGTCTACCGGAAATCGCTATAATCAACCCTTTCCTGTCCTGCTGCGCATTGACCTTGCTTGCCCTGTCGCTGTCAGCTGGCGAAACCCCGGTGCGCGTGCTGATCTGGGATGAACAGCAGCCAGAGCAAAAACAGGCGTATGGCGACAAGTTTCTCGGCGAGACCATCGCAGCGCACCTCGCCACTCGCCCTGGATTTAGCGTCACCTCGGTCGCACTCAGCGCGCCGGAGCAGGGTCTGGATGAGCCGACGCTGGACCGCACCGACGTGCTGGTCTGGTGGAGTCATCGCAAGAATGGCGACGTCGATAATGCTCGCGTCGAACGCGTCGTCAGTCGGGTACAGGCTGGCCGTTTGTCGCTGATCGCTATCCACTCTGCGCACTGGGCAAAACCTTTCGTGCGCTTGATGCAGGAGCGCGCCAAGGCAGACGCAATAGCACAGCTACCCGAAGCCGAACGCGCTACGGCACGTTGGACTTTCACCTACAAGAACCCGCTCGGTCAGATGGTGAAGGCCGATGCACCGCTGACCCCGGCGGTGGAGAAAAAAGGTGAGGAATGGCAGCTTGCCTTACCACGTTGCATCTTCCCGGCTTATCGCGCCGACGGCGCACCAAGCCAGGTCTCGACGCTGATGCCCGATCATCCTATCGCCAAGGGATTGCCGGCGATCTGGGTCATTCCGCAGTCCGAAATGTATGGTGGCCCCTTCCACGTGCCCAAGGCTGACGCGGTCATCTTCAGCGAACGCTGGGATAAGGGCGAGAGCTTCAACTCTAGCGGCAGCGTCTGGCAGGTGGGCAAGGGTCGGGTGTTCTATTTCCGCCCAGGGCACGAGACCTATGCCATCTTCAAACAAGCACAGCCACTGCTAGTGATCGAGAACGCAGC
>SYDV01000434.1 GCA_005801395.1 Planctomycetia bacterium
AAATCATGGGGCTGATGTTTATCAAGTGTTGCGTCACGCTGTTTTGGGAGAAATTACGCCGCCTGGGGAAGTTGCGCCAGAGCGTAAAATACCTTTAGAGTTAGCCGACATCTGTATGGCTGCATTGGCAAAGAAAACAACCGCGCGTATTGGCCAAGTGTCTGTATTTGCTGATAGAATTAAAGATTACCGTCAACATGCTCAGGCGGTCGTTCTCGTTAATGTAGCGCGTACGCATTTAGCTCAGGTGGCAAATAAACCGCGAGGTGCATCTGAATTATTGCGTAAGGCCGTATCGTGTGCTGAACAGGCATTAGAAATCTGGCCAGGCTGGAAGACCGCTAAAATGATATTGTTAGATGCGATATTGGCCGATACGAGACACCATTTAGCAGAAGGAGCCGCTTCACTTGCGGCAATTGAAGCAAGTCGAGCTGGGGTTCTTGCCCGCGAGCTAGAGAAAAATAAATTGATTGAAGAAGCAAAGTCGTTGAGTGCTTCGGCTCGCGCAATGGTGAAGGCACAGCTCGTTCGGCAGCAACAATTACGTATGGCGCGTATCGGTACTATTTCTGCAGGTGTGGTATTAGTGATCGGCTTGAGTGTATTTCTAATTATTCTAGGCGTTCAGCAGCGAACGACGACAGAAGCCTTAAAAAAAGCTGAGCTAGCATTGTCTGCTCTGCAAAATGAACAGCAGGGACGCAGCGGTGACCAAAAAACATCAGCGCCTGCGTTGGTGTTGCAGGCGCGTACGGCTATGGCGGCAAAGGATTGGGTAGCAGCAATTACGGCTTTGCGAACGGCAATTGAATTTGATTCAACCGCCATTGAGGCGCATCAATTATTGACCAATGTGCTGGCTGCGACGAAACGCTATGACGAAGTTAAGTTAGCAGGAGAGCAATGGCAGACGGCCGCAGAAGGCGATATTACGGCAATGCGAATTATGGCTTTAAGTAATACGCTGAAAAATAATGTCGACGATGTAAAAGCATTAGAGTTTCAGACGCAACTTCTTGAATTGTTTGAAGCGCAAAAACTTTTTGTTTTGGCAGATAATGTAAGTGTGCCCAAAGAAAAAAGACTAGAAATCTATCGTAAACGGGTGGATTCAATTTGGCCTGGGGCAGGTTCCGCAATCGATATGCGTTCTGATGAACTGTTGGTGTCAAGATATTCTACCAAAAAAGGAAGTGTATTAATGGGGCGTGAGGATGTTATTGATTTAGAGCCTTTAAGTGGCATGAAGTTTTCTGAGCTATGGCTAAGTAACACCAACGTTAAAAACCTGCAGCCATTAATCGGTATGCCATTAGAATTGTTATCGTTGGATTATTCGCAAGTTTCGGATTTATCGCCGTTGAAAGATATGCCGTTGTCTGCGCTGCGAATCAATTTCACAAAAGTAAAGGACTTGTCTCCTCTAGCAGGGATTCAGTTGAAATCATTACGAGCAAGTTCCATTCCCTGTACCGATCTATCACCACTCGCAGGGATGCCGCTCAAAGAATTGCATATGGTCTACTCACAAGTATTCGATTTGACTCCGTTAGTGGGTGCCCCGTTGGAGGAACTCGTTATCGGAAATGTAATTCGTGATATTAGCCCACTTAAAGGTATGCCTCTTCGGTATTGCAGTATAGTTGGGCAAGACATTGATTTGTCGCCATTAGAAAAGTCGCCACTTGAACACCTAACAATTTTTTCTTCGGGTATTATCGATTTATCAAAAGTGCCAAAGACATTGACCAGCATGACGATTGGTGGAATTACCTTGCGTAATCCGGCTGATCTTGCGCGATTTAAATTGAAATCGGTAAAAATCGATGCCTATCGGCGCGCGCCGTCACTCAACTTAAGATTTCTAAACGGCGTTCAGTTAGATCAGCTTAATATTGAAGATTGCCAGGTATTAGATTTGAGTGGGTTAAATGCGCCTAAGCTTACCAATTTAATATTGGCAGAAAATGGAAACCTTGACTATTCGTCTTTGGCAAAATGCCCATTAAAAGAAATTACTTTTAGCTCGACGCCTACGTTGGCGGCCTGGCGTTCAATTGCCAATTTGCAATCGGTGACTACGCTAGAAACTATTTATTATCTAAATAAAAAGTATACGAGCAAAGAATTTTGGTCCGTCTATCAGCGGGATTCGTTGCCAAAATAAGCAGGTGAGCAAAAATATGTGACTAATGGGGTTTAATCCCGTAGATTTTTTGCGCATTCCCGCCAAAGACCGCGTCATGGTGTAGTTTTGGGACGTAGTTGCTGATAAGCTCGTATCCCTGTTCATAAGTGCCAGCTAACAACGCTACTGGCCAATCGGAGCCAAATAAGCAGCGATCTGGTCCAAAGGCTTCGAATACGACATCTAAATATGGTTTAAATTCATCTGCCTTCCAGCCATGCCAAACCGATTCGGTCATTAAGCCGGACAATTTACAAGCCACATTCGGATTTTTAGCCAATTGCCTCAGGTGTTCGCGCCAAGGTGACAATTGACGGGTTTTAATTAAGGGTTTGGCGAGGTGATTTATGACATACGATAGGTTGGGGAATTTTTCAACTAAGGCGACCGTCGCGGGAAGTTGTTTCTCGAGGATTAAAAAATCGTAGACTAAATCGTGTTTGCCTAGCAAGTTTATGCCGCGTTGAAAATCTGGTCGCAGCATAAAATGGTCATCGGATTCTAATTGTACCGTATGACGAATGCCAACTGCTTTGGGATGTTTGGCGAATGCCGCTAAGTCGCGGTCGACATCTGTTTTGCATAAATCGACCCATCCAACCACGCCTAAAACACGCGGGTGTTGGTCGGCAAGGCCCAACATAAAAGCATTTTCAGTTGGGTCCGGGTTAACCTGTACGGCGATTGAGCCATCAAGTCCAACACTATCTAATAATGGAGCGAGGTCATCGGGTAAACAATCTTTGCGAATCGGCCAATCTGCACCCATCCATGGATATTGTTGCGCCGAATATTTCCAGAAATGATTGTGAGCATCAATACGTAAAGGCATTTTATTGATCCAAAGAAAAGGTTCACTCAGAGTGCTGGAGGGCGCAGCAGATAGTTGATCTAATAGAATTTTTGGGTATTTATGCCGGATGAAGAAACGAATTAACAGGAGAAACTGAGAAACGGAGGAAGAGGGAGACGAAACGTAAAAAGGAAAACACAGATATTTTTCGGTTCTGTATTGCTTCTCTCCTCCGTTTCTCCGTTCCTCCTGTTCATCTTTTCTGCTTAGGGTAGATTAAATTGACACGACGGCTTTGATAACGCCGGTTTCTGGCTTTGATAACCGTTCAAAATCGCCGATGAGATTTTCAAACGTAACGTGATGCGTGATCCAGGGACGGGTGTCGATTTTGCCTTCTTCAATCAGTTTGATGATGCGATCGAAATCTTTTGGCAGCGCATTGCGACTGGCGCGGATGTCCAATTCACGGCGATGTAGCGCTGGTGCGTGGTTGATTTCTAATGGCGCATGGGCGATGCCGACGAACACTAAGCGTCCCTTGAAGGCACAGAGATTAAGCGCATTAACCATCGATTTGTGATTGCCAGTGGCATCAATGACGACATCGGCCAGGCGCCCATTGGTTAAGGCCGTTAAGGCTTCTAATTCTTTGCCGTTTCCGGCTAGAATGGTGTGGTCGACACCCATTTTAGTTTTAACGAAATCTAAACGACCTTGATTAATATCCATCGCTATGGTTTTAGCTCCGGTTAATTTAGCGAAGACCATGGCGCTTAAACCAATGGGACCAGCACCAATGATCAAAACCGTTTCGGTAACTTTTGGTTCGCCGCGATCAACCGCGTGGCAGCCAATTGCTAAGGTTTCGACCAAGGCCAATTGTTCATAGGTAAGCTTGCTCGACGTGTGTAATTTATTGGCGGGTAAAATAATGCGTTCGGTCAGGCCGCCATCGCACATTACACCTAACGTTAAGTTATTTTCACAGCAATTATAATAACCACGTTCACAGGAATAACATTTGTAACAACTGATGTAGGGTTGAACGGAACATTTATCGCCTACTTTAACGTTGGTTACGCCGGGACCGACGGCGATGACTTCCACGCCAAGTTCATGCCCAGGGATGCGAGGATAACTGTAGAATGGCATCTTGCCGAGGTAGCCACCAAAATCAGTGCCACAAATCGCCACGCGATGGACTTTCAACATGGCTTCGCCTGGACCAGGAGCTTTAGGCTCTGCAATATCGATTTGATTAAATTCTTGAGGCTTGGTTAGTTGAATGGCTTTCATGAATAATTCCTGTGGTTCAATTGAGTAGGTTAAAGCGGACGTATTGCTCAGTTGTTTTCTGGAAGGCCTTCTTTGTGGCCAAGATTTTTGACGGGGGCAAAAATAGCGAGCACTTCGGCCAACAATTGTTGGTCGATTGGTTCGGCGGCCCATTTGGCCCAATTGCGGATGTTGACTGGATTTGCGCTACCGGCAACGGTGGTGGTCATATCGGGATTGGCGATGCTAAACTGCAGGGCTAATTTCGCGATATCGCTGCCTTTTGCGGCACAAAGCGCGGCGGCTTTGCGAGCGGCATCTTTAACGTTTTCTGGTTCTTTGAGCCACGCGGGCAGCGTGGCATTGGTCAATAAGCGAGCACTAAATGGACCCGCATTCATAATCCCGATGCCTTTTTGTTTAAGATAGGGCACGGCTTCATCAGCGAAGCGGGTATTTTGCAACGTGTATTGGTTGTAACTGAGCACGCAGTCGATGCCAATTTGATCGCCGATGAATTTGAATATTTTCATCGGATAACCACTGATGCCAAAGTAACGAACTTTACCTGCGGCTTTAATTTTCTGTAAGGCAGGAATCGTTTCGTCGACAATTTGCTGCATCGATACGAATTCAATGTCGTGACATAAAATAATGTCGAGGTGGTCAGTGCCTAAACGGTGCAGGCTGACATCGATGCTTTCGGCAACGCGTTTGGCACTGAAGTCAAAATGCGACAGGTCATAACGACCCAACTTGCTACATAATGTATATGAGCTTCGGGGTATATCGCGTAGAGCGATGCCGAGCATCACTTCACTCATGCCGCGGCCATAGAACGGTGACGTATCAATAAAATTGAGCCCGTTTTCAAGGGCTACATGCACGCTGTTGAGCGCTTCGTCAAGTTTGACGGAACGAAATTCCTGACCAAGTGACGAAGCACCAAAGCTCAGAATGGGGAGGTTGAGGTCGGTTTTGCCAAGTTTTCTGGTTTTCATTTTATTTTGTCCGAGGTCCGACGTGCGAGGTCCGACGTCTGTTGTTTATTTGGTTTAAATAATTCATAAGTTCGATGTCTATAGTTAAGGGCCTTGATCCCAGTATTATCCATATGTCCACAAGACCTCGGACCTATCAAACCCGACAACCCAACGTTAGAAGAACATTTCCCCATAACGCTTGGTCACCGGTTTGAATCGTTAGAATGTGATCAGCTGATTCGACGTGTTTGTAGAAATCCCATTTCAAAATGGGTTCCATTTTGACGCGACTACCACTTTTTTTCACCACTGCGCGGAAGATATCCCATACCGGTGGTTCGCCAGCTTGCGCATAACTATCATCGGGTGGAATGCCCATCGTGTTGATGTGATCTACTGGTACGGCGCTCAATACGGCTTCGAGCGCCTGTTCAACCGTGATACAGCCAGGCATTAAATTCATGCTAATAACAGTGGCGTTCGGACCCTTTTTGGTCGAGCTGGGATAATTACCGTCAGCAATGAGAACCTTGGCGTGATGGCCAGCGCGTGCTAAAATTGCAGTGATTTCCGGATGAATAAGATGCTGTTTTAGCATGATTTTCCTGCTTGGTCGGCTTTGCCGAACCAACGATTATAGCTTGCAATCGTTTCATGCGCGGCGGTTTCTTCATCGGGTAACGGCATGACTTCGGCTGATATATATTTGTTATACCCAATTTCCTTTAGAGCTTTGGAAATGGGTGCCATATCCGTATGACCTAATCCAACCGCGCGACGATTCGAGTCTGCAAAATGAATGTGACCCACATATTTGCTAACTGCTTTTAAGGTGGCAGCGACGTCTGTTTCTTCGATGTTCATATGAAAGAGATCGCACAACAGGGTGACACCTTCGATTTTATGCTGTTCAAGGAACGCTGCGGCATCGCCTGAACGATTAAAAAGATTCGTTTCATACCGATTTAGTGGTTCGTACAACAAGGTCGTGCCATGTTTTTTCGCACGCGGTCCTAATTCTTTGAGCGTTTCTGCTAACCAACCTAGAGCTTGTTCACGGGTGCTGCCATTTTCGCCCCAGCGCCCCTGCATGGAACCAATAATAGCAGGCGCATTAAATTGCGCCGCGACATCAATAAATTGTGTAATATAGGCGATAGATTTTTTGCGAACGGCAACATCAGGATCGGTCAGTCGTAAACGGTGCTTGACCCACCCGGCACCCGTGCCGAGTGCCGCTAATTGTAAATTATGTTGGTCTAATAGGGCACGCAATTTTGGCGCATCGACGGCTTCAGGTCCTGGCAAAAATAATTCTACTGCGTCAAAGCCATGTCGAGCGGCGGTGGCCACGCTGGCTTCTAAATTATCCCAAAAAACAAACGGCCCACCACGAGCTTCAGGAACGAGCGAAATGGTAATGGCTGATTTCATCGAATTTCCTTATTGGCGGTCATAACGGATAAGACATTCACAGGAGGGGAAGTAAGGCATGAAGATAACTGTTTAAATGGGGTTAGCCATTTTCTATTTCTCATCTCACTTCCACCTCTAAGTGACCCGAACGGGTTGCTGCGTCTCCAGTGAATGCCTAGATCAATAAATTACCCGATAAATAATGGTTTAAAGTGACGGTCGAGTAAATTAGCCACCACATTTTTGGCGACGATAGCTTCATGCTTTTTGAGCAGGTCCGTGTATTTCGTTCCCGCTTTGGCGGCAAGCTTGAACGAGACATGCAGCAATTGACGTAAGTTGGCATCATATTCTGGGTGACCTGGGATATGGCGAATAGCATTCGCTAAACGAGACCCGCTCCAACCATTGACGGTGGCAACGGACGGCAATTTAGCGCGATTAATATCAATGACCGTAGCGTATGGGGCACAATATTCGTCAATATGATCATAGGCCGTGGCATAGAATGATTTAACTAACGCCAAGGCCTCGCCGCCAGCTTCAGCTAAGCCGATGCATTCCTCTAACCAAGTCGTTCCTGCGGTTTTAATATGAATGCCCGCGCCGGTTTTCGCCGTCGCTCGGCGAATAATCGGATAGAGGCTAAATTTATCGCTGCCACTGTGCAGGCTCAGTTTGAGTGTAGCTGGTAGGCCATACGCTTTGATCGCGTGCGCAATGACGGCTAGGTCATCATTAAATTCACGTTCAAATTGTACGAGATCGCCGACGTAATCGACGCCTTTATTAAAGCGGCCGGTAAATTTAGGCGCAATAGTTTGGGCTTTTACTTTTTCATCGGCTAAGGCTGCAAGAATAATTAATAATTCAGGCGGCGTTTGTGGTAGGTCAGTTTCGTCCATCGATACTTCTGCGATGATCTGATCTTCACCTTTGGTTTTCGCGATGTGACGATAAATACGAGCGGCTTCCTGCGTTGCGGATAAATATTTATTGGCAACTTTTTCAACATCGGCTTTGGTGAGGGTGATAGGAGCGCCCACGCCGGTAATTTTTAGGGTGCCAATTAATTCAGGGTGCTTGGCAATAAATGCCGCGACTTGATCAGCTGGTGCGGCTTTGCCAATTGATTCTGCGACATCGATGGTGAAGAAATCGCAACTCGATATAAATCGATCAACCGTTTCCAAACGGATGTGATCAGCATCGGTGTGCCATGGACCCTTCCAACCCAGATCAGCAACGGCTTTTTCTCCGGCTGCGCGAACGCTTGTTGGTTCAGAACCAATGAAGCTATGCTCACGGTTTGATTTATTCCAGACCGGGGTGAGGGAAACGCCAAGCGCGGCGAGCTGCTGGAAAGCACTCAGTTGCGATTTGGCTTGATGAGCGAACCGATCGCCCACACCGAAGGTAAAACGAGATAAACTAGGCATGGGCGAGATCCTGATGAACGGGAACGGCCTGTGAATGGCCGGAGTTGACTCTAGCATGTCAATTCTGAACCTATTTGGCATGCCGCGACCACCACTGCCACCACACGCTGAACCAGCATTCGTATCAAAGCAAGTCAGCGAATTACGACGTTATTACCTTGATTTGAATCCGCCTGCGCATGTCGATCTTGCCGTAGTCTGTGGTGGCTGTGAACGCATGCGATCGGATTACTTAATTGAGCGCACAACTTTTCCTTACCAATGCATTGAACTAGTCGTCGAGGGGGCGGGTAGCATTACTTTAAATGGTAAACGTCAGCGACTATCCCCAGGAATGATTTTCGCCTACGGTCCTGAGATCGCCCACACGATTCGCACTGACCCACGTCATCCGATGCGTAAATATTATATAGATTTTGTGGGCACTCAGGCCGCGGCATTAATTGCCGCAACTCCATTAGGTGCAGGCGGAGCCGTGCGTGTCGCGGAGCCCATGGAAATGGTTGATATTTTTGAAGCCATCGATCGTGAAGCACGCGGCGATGATGACGTCGTTGCACGAGAATTATGCGCCACGTATTTACGTCTATTATTATTAAAAATTCGCAGTCGTGCTTTAGAGCATCGCGGCGACGTACCACGCGCTTACCATACTTATTTAGCCATTCGCCGCCATGTCGAAGAACATCACCAACGTTTGCACACGGTTGAAGATATTGCCAAAGATATGCACGTCACTCCGATGCATGTCGCGCGTCTGTTTACACGTTTTGGTCGCACAGGTGCCTATCGATTTTTATTGCGACTACGCATGAATCGCGCTGCGGAATTGTTAATTGATGAAGGACTGTTGGTCAAAGAAGTCGCCGACAAATTAGGCTTCCCGGACGCCTTTACGTTCTCGCGTGCCTTCAAACGAATTCACGGCGTGCCGCCTTCGGCGGTAGGGAATCGGTGATTTTGATATGACCGTGATCCCAGGTCCGGTGGGATCGTGTTTTTGTTGCGGGGGAAAATGCGAACAATCGCGATGGTTTAAAAGCGATTCGCGTATTGTCAGTGAAACCAAAGCGGCGATTATTTTACTTGCGATTTCAACCGAGATTGAACAGTTTGCGTTATGAAAAACCACCATATTTCATTGCTAATCTGGTACTGCCTGATGTCGGCAACAATGTCAACCTCTGCGCTGTGTGTTGCTGCTGATAACGTTCGTCCCAACATCGTTTTTATTTTGATTGATGACTTTGGTTACGCGGATTCAGGTCCTTATGGTGCGAAAGATATTCGTACGCCGAATATGGATCGGCTGGCGAATGAAGGGGTTCGATTCACTGATTTTTATGCCAATGCGCCGGTGTGTACGCCGACTCGTTGTGGTTTTATTACTGGTCGTTGGCAGCAACGTTACGGTTTTGAATTTGCTATGGGATATATGGGGGACAACTTTCGCCGCGTTGGCGATCAGTGGGTCAAAGAGACCGATATTCATAGCCTCGGATTATCCACTCGGTTTCAGACGTTGCCAAAATTACTGAAACAGTCTGGCTATGCGACTGGGGCTTTTGGTAAATGGCATTTAGGTTCGCATGATGAATTTAATCCCGTGCATCATGGATTTGACACTTATTTTGGCGTGCTCCTAGGCCATGCTGATTATTTTCATCATGCGTATTTTGATGGCACTTATGCGATGCGTGACGGATTAGAGCCAGTTAAGAAAAAAGGCTATGTTACAGATTTGATTAACCAACGAGCCAGTCAATTTATTGATGACCATGCCAAAGAACCATTTTTTCTATATGTTCCTCA
>SYDV01000435.1 GCA_005801395.1 Planctomycetia bacterium
GAAATGTACGACACCTGGTATAAAATGACGGTGATGTTGCAGTCAGGACTGAACATTCGGCCCGTCATTACCCATCGCCTTCCATTTGCCGACTTTCATCAAGGTTTTGCCGCCATGCGCGGTGGCGATTGTGGGAAAGTCGTTTTAACTTGGGCCGAAGGGTAAATTATGTACGCACGTTTCGAAGCCCATCTCGCCAAAGAATTGTCCGCCATCGCTGATGCCGGGCTGCGAAAAAACGAACGCATTATTACCACTACGCAACAAGCACGCATTGCGACGACCAAACGCGATGGCGTGCTGAATCTTTGCGCCAATAATTATTTGGGATTAGCCAATCATCCACTCGTACTCAACGCCGCTCGAGAAGGATTAGAACGCTGGGGTTACGGCATGGCCTCTGTGCGTTTTATTTGCGGAACGCAACAAGTGCACAAGGATTTAGAACAAGCCGTCAGCCGTTTCCTCGGTACCGATGACACCATTTTGTACTCATCCTGCTTTGACGCGAACGGTGGATTATTCGAAACTATCCTTGGCGCCGAAGACGCGATAATTAGCGATCAACTCAATCACGCATCTATCATTGATGGCGTACGACTATGCAAAGCGAAACGATTCCGTTATGCCAATAATAATATGACGGAACTGGAAGACGCGCTGAAGGCCGCATCCGATGCACGTTTTCGTTTGATCGCCACTGACGGTGTCTTTTCTATGGATGGCACCATCGCTAACCTGCCCGCGATTTGTGATCTAGCCGACAAATACGACGCACTCATCATGATTGATGATTCACATGCCACTGGCTTTTACGGTCCAACGGGACGCGGCACAGCGGAATACCACGGCGTACAATCGCGCATCGACATGATCACCAGCACCTTGGGGAAAGCCTTAGGTGGTGCCAGCGGTGGATTTACCACGGGACGCAAAGCGATTATTGATTTGCTGCGTCAACGCAGTCGCACGTATTTATTTTCCAACACTCTCGCCCCAATTATCGCCCACACCACGCTACGGGTGCTCGAACACTTGAGTTCCTCAAACGCCTTACGCGATAAACTAGCCCGCAATATCGCTCATTTCCGTAAGGGGATGAGTGACCGTGGTTTTACCATTCGCCCAGGTGATCACCCGATTGTCCCCATCATGATTGGCGATGCGCCCCGCGCCGCCGCCATGGCAGAAAAATTATTGGCTATGGGAATTTACGTGGTCAGTTTTTCTTATCCGGTTGTTCCCCACGACACGGCGCGCATTCGCGTACAGGTTTCCGCCGGGCATAGCACCGATGATTTAGATTTGGCGATGAATGCGTTTGCTGAGGTACAACGGCAATTATTAAGCGCTTAACGAAAACACCTCACACGCAAATTATATCGCTGCCTGTGACAGGGCTTTTTTAATGGCCGCGAATGAAAATCCCTTGGTTTGCAGTCGACGAGTAATGATTTGTGCGTCCACGTTTCTCCGTCGCAATTTGGCAACGGCCAACGCCAAATTGGTATCGTCTCCCTCTTCTGCAAATAGCTCGGTCAATGCCGCATCAACTAATGGCGCATCAGCTGGGCGTTCTGCTAATTTACTGCGAATAGCCGAACGTGACAGGCCTTTACGTTTTAGTTGAGTGGCTTTTCGCATCAACACTTCCGGCACCCACATACTGCCATTATTTTCCACACAGGTTTGCAGACAGCGTTTTATCGTGTCGCTTTCAAATTTCCGCTGACTAAGTTTCGCTTGGATAAATTGGACATTGCGACCTTGGCCACGCATGCGCTCCACCAATTCCATGGCCCGAACGTCATCGTTAAGGTGTTCCTGTACCCGCGCCATCACTAATTCAACCAGCGCCTGATTCGCCGATTTCACCATTAATTGAGCGCGCAATTTGTTCGTCGATGGCTGATACCGCACACGATATTGATGAGCATAAGCCGCCAGTCGTTCTTCGTCTTGGTAATAGTGAGTCACCTTCGCCTTGCGCTCATTGTCGCGCGCTCTTCGCGTTGTGGGCGTCTCTGTTTGTCGTAACAACGCCGTTTGGTCGCACTGTTTTTTTAACTGATCCCAATAGCGTTGAAATTCGTCTCGGTCCGCAAAATTCGTCCGGCCCCGACGGAGGTTGATAAAACCTTCGAGATTCGCGAGCGCCGTTGTTTGTCGATCCGAAAGAACGTACATGTTAACTGACTTTGCTAACTGACATAAAAGTCACGGAGATGGCCAAGTCGGAAGATGTTGATTTACAAAAATCATTTGTGGCCATCTCCCGTGTAGTGACTGGTTAGACTCGAATTTAGCAGTCTGTTTTTAAGTTCAAATATGGCTTCAAGTATTTGATTTTCAGTGACATAGCCATTTTCCAAACATCCATCATCGATGTAGTGATCAACTGTATAAATGAGACGTTGGATTTCATCTGGTATTTGTTCTCTATAGTTCATAAGGAAACTGAATGTTGCGTTGCGGATTATCCAGAAATCATCGTTGTTGTTCACGCTTTCTAGTATTTTTAACAGTGAAAGGTATCTATTGGCAATTGTTGGCGACGAATTGCAGAATGAATATATGCAACTGCGGATTTCGTCGTTCGTGCGTTCCGCCATCAAAGATAATTCAATTATTTCATATGGGGGTTGGTCAAATTCACATATAATCTTATCGCAATATTTTATGGCGGACGATTTGTTGAATACGCAATATTCAATGTCAGAACACCATTGCATTAGTTCGCAGATTATTGAGGAAGGGTCTAACATGGTTTGTCTTCCGCTGCCCATACGCTGATCTCGCCTGAGATCGACTAGCTTGCCATGATCAGATTTACCAAGTGCACTGCAATTGCCGCCCAGGCAACCAATGCCAGTTGGGACCGGGCCGGCAACATCGGCTGGTAGCGAAACACCCAACTCCCTGTGGTTGAGCTATTTGCGGTCGACGACTTGCACCCGGCCCATGCGCGGCACCATGCCGCCCCATGAGCACGCAACGTCACGACGCCCGCTACCAATCTCGCGGAGTCTCCGCCGGTAAAGAAGAGGTCCACGCCGCGATCTCGCGCCAAGACGCGGGACTGTTTCCTGGGGCGTTTTGCAAAATCGTACCGGATGACTTAACGGGTGAGGCCGATTGCTGTTTGATCATGCACGCAGACGGCGCTGGCACCAAAGCGTCGCTCGCCTATTTGGCCTCGCGAGAAAATTATGGCACGCCAACTTTAGCCCTGACCTGGGCAGGCATCGCACAAGATAGTTTGATCATGAATTTAGATGACATCGCCTGCGTTGGTTCCATCGGGCCGTACATGATTTCCAACACCATTGGTCGGAATGCCAAGCGCATCCCTGGGGAAATTATTGCCGCCGTTGTTAATGGCTACCAAGCGGTTTGCGATTTATTAGCCAAATTTAATATTCCCTGTCGCCTGACTGGCGGGGAAACCGCCGATGTCGGCGACTTAGTACGTACCATTATTATCGACAGTACGGTCATGTCGCGACTGCGCCGCGATCGCGTCATTGATGCCGGACGTATGGCTCCAGGAGATGTCATTGTTGGATTTAGTTCGACCGGCCAAGCCGTGTGGGAAACCCGTCCAAATTCTGGCATGGGTTCCAACGGATTAACCAGTGCTCGACATGATTTATTGGGCAGTGACTACCGCGCTAAATATCCAGAGACCTATGCCCCAGAAGTTAAAAGTGATTTAGTCTACTGTGGCCCCTATAAATTAAGCGACCCCCTTCCAGGGGACAGCATGACCATTGGACAAGCCTTATTATCACCAACCCGCACTTATTTACCGCTCATCAAACGCTTACTCGAAACGGTTCCCCACCACGATCTCCACGGGTTGATCCACTGTTCCGGGGGCGGACAAAGCAAAATTGTGAAATTTGGCGGACTCGGTCGCAAAAACGGAAATCGTTACATTAAAGATAACTGTTTTCCGGTCCCTCCCCTATTCGCCGCAATTCAGCAAGCCACCGGCATGGGTTGGGCGGAAATGTATTCCGTGTACAATATGGGACATCGTTTAGAAGCCACCGTCCCGAGTCATGCCGTCGATGCCTGTTTATCCGCCGCGCGCGAATTCCGCATTGACGCCCAGGTGGTTGGACGCGTAGAAAGCCGCGATGAACCAGGCAATGAAGTAGTGGTTAAATCCCCGCACGGAACGTTTCAATATCGCTAAATAATTATCTATCAAAAATCCAATCCCACCTCCGTCAAAATAAATCAGACATCGGACATCGGACATCGAACATCGGACATCAGACATCGGACATCGGACATCGGACATCGGACATATCTCAATATGAAACCCCTCGTCATTATTGACTGCGTTGGCCTAACTCCCGCTCATTTGGGCAGCGACACGCCACATTTATCGCGACTCGCCAGCGAGGGTTTTGCCACAGCGATGACCGGTGTGATCCCAGCGGTAACGACCACGGCACAATCATCGATGATTACCGGAGTCCTCCCGCAAGAACACGGCATAGTAGCCAATGGTTGGTATTTCCGTGAACTAGGAGAAGTGTGGTTATGGCGGCAAAGTCAGCGTCTAGTCCAAGCGCCAAGTATGTGGGAAATAGCACGACGCAATAAACCTGATCTTAAAGTGCTCAAACATTTTTGGTGGTACGCGATGAATACGGATGTGACAGCCACCGTCACACCGCGCCCAGTCTATCACCAAGACGGTGCGAAAAGCCCTGATTTTTACGCCTGTCCAGGCGAAATTAAACAAGCCATTTTACAGCGTCATGGTGAATTCCCTTTATTCCAATTTTGGGGGCCAACCGCAGCGATAGAATCCACTCGCTGGATTGCGGAAAGTTTCGGCACCGTACTCAACCATGTGCAACCTGATTTGTCCTTATGTTATCTGCCACATTTAGACTATGATTTACAACGCTTTGGTCCCACTGGCCCACATTTGGCGGAGAATTTGCGCGCACTGGATACCGAAGCCGGTAAAGTCATTGCCGCTGCGAAAGCCCGTGGCGCAACCGTCCTGGTCGTTAGCGAATACGGTATTGAGCGCACCGACAAGGCGGTGTTTATAAATCGCGCCCTGCGAGCAGCGGGCTTGCTCGAAGTCACCGTTAATGCGACGGGGGAATTATTAGATCCCGGCGCTAGTCGTGCCTTTGCCGTGTGCGATCACCAATTAGCTCACATTTATTGTCGTGACGACATTGCCGCAGGAGAAGCGGCGACCATCATTGCCGGACTCGAAGGCGTTGAGCGAACGTATTGCGGCAGTGAACGACGGGAATTAGGACTCGATCATGTGCGTTCTGGCGAAGTTGTCGCATTGTGTGCGCAAGGCGCGTGGTTCGCTTACGATTATTGGTTGGATGAAGCGCTCAAACCTGATTTCGCTCAGTGTGTCGAAATTCATAAAAAACCTGGCTACGATCCACGTGAATTACTATTCGATCCGGCGGGCGGAAAAATGCGCGCCGGTTTAGCATTGCTGAAAAAGAAACTCGGCATGCGTTACCTCATGAATGCTATTTCCTTAGAAACCAGCTTAGTCAAAGGCAGTCATGGTCGTCCACCAGCGCGGCCCGAAGATGGACCAATCCTCATTTGTTCCGATTCAACATGGGCTAAACCTGATTGGTCGATGCTAGATATCTGTCCAGCCGCCGTGCGGCATTTGACATCTTAAACTAGCGCGTCTATCACTTCGGAATAATTTTTTATTCCCACTAAAGAGAGAAAAGGACCGAACCTTGTTTTACGGGGTTCGCCACCACGACTTTAAATTTTTGGTGATTTCGCCGATATCTTCTGCACGACTGCCTGGTGGTAAAATAATAATTTCCCCCATGACCCCAGCAAAATAATCGCTCAATTGATTATTCCAATACCCCGCACCAACGGCTGTTGGTCCTTTCGCGACCAGCGTTTGGGCATCCAATTTAATCTCCCCCACTTGTTTACCATCTAGTCGTAACGTCAACTTCGGGCGAGAAGTTCCATCACTGGAACTATGCCATAGTAAAAGTTTCTTTTGTGGAATGGGTACATTAATTTTTCCAATACCTGTTACTTGACCCATCCACCATTCACACAGCCCATTATTCTTGCGATCTAAGATTGGATAATAGGCCTCTCGGTCACCTTTAGCATCTGACAAAGAGCCCATAATAGCCTGAGCATGATCTTTTTGCCCGTCCACTGAAACAACCGCATAGAGGCAACCAATTGGGATCCCCGCTGGAGTCGTTAAATATTGGGTCATTCTACTATGATAGTAAATAATTGGCCGAGAATTTTCAATGTTTAGGACACCGTTTTTAACTAGGCTCGGCTGTTTACTAAATTCAGTTTGGCGCAGATGATGATTATTTCCAGATTGATCATACCAGCAAACAACATTGGCATCTTTGCCAGAAATAAACAACATCATCATCCCGGTATCGAGTGAGCCGCTCGTGGTTGCACCAATGTCACTTTCATGGTCATCGCTATTGCGGCGTATTCGCAATAGTGGACCCTTATAGTCAGAAATTATTAGACGTGTACTCCAAGCAGCCAATGGCGCGGTAGGCGAACCAGAACTAAATAATGGTCGTCCCATAGACGCGGTTGGCGAAACGACCGTCGGAGTTATTACCGTCGACGTCTGCACCGGTGAAATTGATACGGTCGCAGCATTGACGATGACCGTTGAACCTGTGACTGGCGGCGTATTGATGCTTGTCTGTGAGTTCGCGACTAACGCTTGTGTCGTGGCTGGTTCCTGACTCATTTCAGCGTCTGGCAATTTATTGGTCCCACTGCGCAACAACAACAAACCAACTCCGCTTAAGACCAAAAAACCACTGATTATCGTTGCGAATAGTCCCGATTTCGAACCTTGCTCAGGATAATCATCCAATTTACGCGAACCGGATTTATTAAACGGCACTGGCTGACGTTTAGTTGGTGTTGATATCATCCCAGATTTCGTCACTGAAACCGCGGCATTACTCGGACGCTTTGATGGCGCTGTCGGTGTCGATGATGCCACTGGTACAGGCGGCGCCAACACCGGCATCTCTACTGTAAATGGCGATGCGTACCACGCTGCTGCAATAACATGCTGGCGTGCGGCGCGTACAAAACGTAAAGATAAACCAATATTCTCTTGGAGTCGGACACTTAACTGGTCGGTTGTTACCTGAACACCATCATCACCACAAACCACTCCATCAACTACCCGGTAATCACTCGCATCAAGTGCCGTCCCGCTTGCATCGCCCGTCCAATCTAACTGGCGACATGCCGTTTGTATCGCATCACTGACATCATCGAGCGAAATTAATCGCTGCGTTGCAATATGGGGAAAAGATTTATTTTTGTTAAAACGTAAAATCAATAAATCAATCGCGCCTTTACTCATAAATCGTAAACGTTGATTTAGGGGAGTCATCATATCAGCATCGATCGGCACCGTCTTCAACCGTTCACGACCTGAAGTTATTAATCGACCGAACAACGGATCGCCAGCCATAACGGGATTACGTCCCAACTCATCCAAGTACTGTGCGATTAATCGACGTAACTGAATCCGCACCCAGGCCATTGGGTCTGCACGCGGGATTGACGACAGCTCACTCGCCATCGTCGTACCCAAACGCCGAACCACCGTATCAACTTCACGCATCGTCGGCAGAAATACTGCCGCCGTCAGACGTAGCGACTGCTGAAGTTCAATCAGGGCCAGCTGCAGAAGTTCTGCCTTACCCGTCGTCACAGCAGAAATAAGTGCGGACAACCCGTTCATTGATTCATTTATACCATAGCTTCCTGCACTTATTCAAGTGCTAGATGGCTAAAACCGGAACAATCAAACAACCTTACGCCATTGACTGATGTGTTTGCCGGAATGCCTGCGGAAAAATCAACCCGTATGCATGGCCGCCAACCACGTTTAAGACATAGGCTTAGTTGATTTACAACCAAACTATATTTTGCTCTTTTACGAAGAAGAAGTCCCCTTTGTGGTACCGATGTATCAAGACAATATCAAACTATCAATCGCTGCCGAACTATAGGGACCATTAAGCAATTTAATTATTGTCAGGTGGAACTTGAAACTAAGGAATGGTAATCACGACTTTTCCAATATGAGCACCACTCGTCAGGTGTTCAAAGGCTTTGGCTGCCTCGGCAAAAGTAAAGGTCCGGTCGATGATCGGGCGGATCGTATGCGCTGTGAAAAATCGATTCATGACTTCAAATTGTTCAATGGAGCCCACATAAATGCCGCTCAAGTTAACATTCTTATGCGCTAGGCTAAATAGATTGGTTGGTGGTTGGGCACCTGCCAGTACACCAATTAATGCAATATGACCTGCATGCGCGACCGCTTTAATCGAACGTTCTAGCGAACCAACGCCACCTACTTCGACGATATGATCAACTCCAACTTTGTTGGTAAATTCAAATACCGCTTTTTCCCAATCAGGTCGCGCGCCAGTATTAATAATGTGATTTGCTCCGAGCGCTTTGAGGCGTTCAACTTTATTGGCCGATGACGTCGTCGCGATGACC
>SYDV01000436.1 GCA_005801395.1 Planctomycetia bacterium
CCATTCACCGACGGCGTCGGCGAGGATGGAGGTGACCTTCTCGGCGTTGAAGAATTTGAGCGTTGGGTCGAGGTGCGACAGCGTGATGGCGGCTTGGTAGCGCACCATCTTATCGCTGTGATCCAAGGCGGCCACCAATACGGTACCAGCTTTATCTGGTGAGAGGGCACCCTCAGGTAGGTGTAATTGTGGTTGAGCTAATGAGCGGTCCTGTAATTGACGCATCAAATACACTGCGACGAGGTAATGTTCTGATACGATAGATTGCTGTACCGCACGATAAAGGTGTTCTGGGCCAAACATACGGACACGCAGCTTCATTTCGCTGAGCGCTTGCACGCGAGCTGAAATGGCATCCTGTGTTTCGTCTGCATTTCCAGTCGGAGTCGTACGTTCTTTGGCGAGACGAACGCGGCGTTCTGCTTCAACATCTTGTGCTGCGAAGACAGCTGCGAGCAGCGGTTGGTAGGCGGTAAAGCTGGTGTAGTGCTTGATGCCGGTGAACAACAATTGTTCGGCCATTAATTCATCCCACGCATAACGTGGCGTGCGGACATACGTTAATTTAGCCGCAACATTGTCTTTTTCTTCTTCCCAGCGCCACATCAAACTTTCGTTAGACACCATTTCATCACGAACGATATCGCCTCCGCGGAAATAACGCAGGGCTTCAAGGAAGTAAAGTTTATCAGCAGTGGCGTCCTGACTGATGTTGTTGCGCGCGGCAATGGCAGCGACGGTATTGGTCACCACTTGGCGCACGACATCGCTGGTGCCTTGGGCTTCCAGTAATTGTTTTAATTTCGGTAGCGGACGAGGGTCGCCAATATCGGCGAGCACGGTGGCGACACTGGCCACTAAGCGTTCATCGGCGGCATTGAGTGCTTCCGTCAAAGGAACCACTGCGCGGTAACCCATGCGCGTCAGAACGATGCGGCAATAGACGCGCATGTCGTCTTGCCGATTATCATTCATGCGAGCGATTAAACTAGGAACTGAGATTGGGCCAACGGCTACTAATTCATTGGTCGCAACCAAGCGTTCTTCTTCGCTCTTTTCAAGTTTGTCGATGAGCAAATTTAAATATTTTGGATCGCGGCGGAGCTCTTTTTGGTAGATGCGAGCTTGGCGCAATAAATCTTTCAGCACATCACGTAACTCATCGCGTTCTTCCATGGCGATGAATAATCCGTCGCCTGCGGCGAGGTAGAACTCATAACAGAGCTTATTTTCTGGATTTTGGAGCAGTACGTCATGGAAGCGTTTGGCGGCATTGCCGAAACGACCTGCACGATATTCTTTGACACCTTCAGCTAACAGCTCGCGAATTTGATCCCCAGCAGGGAAACGCGGATCAGGCGTAAAGCCATCTGCGGCCATAGCGCCTGGCATCAAGGCGGCAGTCAAAAGTGCGGTGGCCAGCAACATTGGCTTCTTCGACATCAGAACCTCCTGCCACAGATTTCGCCAGTTTTAGAAGTCGATGTTCGGCAGATACTGCCAACACCATACTTTCTACCTGGGGACCTCCATGGGACGCGCATCTTTCTGAGACAGGCTGAAATCGGCAACGGGGCAGGTTGAGGGGAGGGGGGTAGTGTATGACGAACCGTGAGAGTGTGCGGTGTTCACCATATCTTTCAGCAAAAAGGACTGACATCACCGTACAATGCGTGATTGAGTGCGTGATAGACCAGCTCAATAAAAATTACGCGCGTTGCGCCCAGCGTGGAGTCAGCACGATATTTCGCACCAATATGATAACCGTCTCAATTCGTGCTTATGCAAAAATTAATCTTTATTTGGAGGTCCTTGGTCGCGGGGCAAATGGCTTTCATCAACTTGAGACGATATTTCAAAGTGTTGGTCTCTATGACGAAGTAACGGTGGTTTGTGGGGGAGTGAGTGGTCTCTCATTGCAGTGTAATCAACCGGATATTCCCACGGATTCGCGTAATTTAGCTTGGCGAGCTGCGGCGGCTTTTATTGGTGATCGCCGTATGGAAGGGGTGGCCATAACGTTACATAAAGGTATTCCGCATGGTGCTGGGCTGGGTGGTGGGTCGAGCGATGCCGCTGCCGTATTGCGCGTTTTAGCAAAGCTGAGGCCCGATTGGCATGATAAGTCGAGTTTGCAGCAAATTGCTGCAACTTTGGGGTCTGACGTTCCGTATTTTTTATATGGTGGCGCTGCGTTAGGTGAAAATCGCGGGGACATCATCACTCCGCTACCTGATTTGGTTGCTCAGCCGGTGACCATTTGCATGCCAGCGGTGCATTTGGCGACACCGAGCGTATTTCAGGCATTAACCGACATCGAACGTGGGCCGCGGCAAGCTTTCGGAAGCGCCGGTTGGCAGGGGCGCTTGGCTAACGGCGCGTGGCAGAATACGTGGTTATTTAATCGCCTTACGGCTCCAGCTACGCGTTTGTGTTTTGATGTGACTCAATTGTTATCCTGGTGTGAGTCGACTGGCTGTCCTTATTTAATGTCAGGCTCAGGTGCGGCGTGTTTTGTGTTAGGACACGTTGACCCCCCAGCCTCCGTTCGTGCCTGGAAAACCAGCTTTATTTCACGTGCGGAGTATTTAATTGATGAGGTTAAAGCGAGTTGATTTTAAGGATGGAATAAAAAAACCTGGCGAATAATTCGCCAGGTTTTTTTGTTTTATAAAACGATAAGGATTAATTTTTACTCAGTTGGCCAATTGGTAACGGCAGCGATGGTCCAACGTTGAGGAAATCGATAATCCCAGCGGTGTCTTTGCTGCCGAGTGCGGTGAGTCGGCCAGCTAAGCGGCGGTCGTCTTTGGTGGTGGTGGCATCTTTGGGGGTGCCAGCCAAGAAGTAGGGAGCATTGGTGGGGCGATCAGTTTCCAACCACACCTGAGCAATGTGACCGCGTTGGCATAAGATCAGTGCCCCTAAATAGGCTAATGCCTGATCAACGGGGGTGGCAGGCACGATCCAGGTGGCAGGTGTGTCGGTGCGATAACGACGTAATAATTGTGAGGCACGGTCTTTAACGACGGCGCGTAATTGATCGTCTTCGGGTAATGGACGCTCAACGGCAGCAAGTTCTTCGAGGCCAACGATGGTTGGCGCCAGTGAGGTAAGCACTTCGTCATCTGGGCGGACTGACCAGCAAGCGCGTTGGAGTAACTCTTTGGCATGTAGCGCATGTCGACGTTCTAGGTTTTCAATCAGTTCGTCTTGAATTTTGGCTTCGAGGTGGCCGCGTGGCTTTGGCAGCAACTTGGCTTTCGA
>SYDV01000437.1 GCA_005801395.1 Planctomycetia bacterium
AAAAATAATCGGGCGGTCGCTACGCTCCCATTTTGCCCAATTAACGGCGCTCGGCGGGCGGGTTTGGGTTATTTAGTTTATTACGGCTTAATGGGGCGCTGCCCCTTGCCCCCTCCTTTTGATCATTTGCTGTGAACTTTATTTGCGCTGGGGGAATTATTTTTTTTGCTTATTTTATTTTCGCGAAAGCCTTGATCAAAGCTGATACTACTTCATCGCAGGCGGCATTGGCTTCGCCTTGATTGCAGCAAACCAAAATTGCTAAATCAATTTGTGGTGCCATCCATACAACGGCATAATGCATCGTGTTAGATCCGTTATGCATCAATGCATTTCCTTTCGCCCAGCCACGTGGCATTATCACCCAACCGCGTGCATAGGTATCCCCGGGCCATGGTTGGTGCAGATGGCGATAACTATCTGCGGTTAATAATGCTGGTTGCGAGCGAGCGCCATTTAATTGATCAACCACCTAGCGCGACCAATCGGCTAATGGCATATGCACGGTGCCGGCTGGTCCCATAACCGACGCATTATCCGCTGCTGGCCCATTACCAATAACGACACCATGGGGTTTATGTCCCCAGGGTTGATCCACTTGTCCTTCTGTACCCATACCGCCGAAACCACCTGCGGTAATTCCTAACGGTTTCCATAATTCGTCTGTCATTAATTGTTCCCACGTCCGACCCGTGACTTTTTCCAACATCGCACCCGCCATCATATAACCAGCATTGCTATACAGCATTGCTTCACCTGGTTTCGTAATTGGTGGATTTGCGGTTATCGTACGCACGGCAACCGTGCGATTTAATTGTAGATGCCAACCAATATTCGCTACAGCACCACTACGATGAACCAAGAAATGATCGAGCGTCACGCCTTGCCACGTTTTCGACACAAAGGAAAAACTGTCGGTCACGGCACTATCCCAACGCAGCACACCGCGTTCGATAAGACGCGCTGCCAAAGTGGCTGTCATTGATTTGGTATTTGAACCTAAATGCCATTGATCATCAATCGTCACGGGAGTGGCATCGCCTAATTTACGCCAGCCCACCACACCCAGCGCAAGCAATCCACTACTACGCACCACCGCCGCGCCCATTGCCGGAACGTGGTGTGTGCGTTGGATATCCTGTAAAATCGTGACAACACGCGGATCACCAGCCTGCGGTGAAATGCCGGTCGGCCATGGTTCCTGTGCAGCAAAAACTCTGAGCATGGTACACAGCGATATAAACATCAGCACGGACCAGGAAATAATCATGCGCTGAATAAAATACCTGACCATACCAGTGAGTTCTCTCTCGTTCGTCTACCTGACGTTCGTTACTCAATCATAAATGGTTACGGCGCCTTAGACTTTACTTCACTCATTTGTTCAGCGGCGTTCGCGGGGCTTGGTTCCTGTCCATTTGGCCATTTAACCGCGATAGCCAAGCGGAATCCTAAATACAGCGTTTGCATATCGGCGCGTACCGCGAGGCGATTTGCGGCACGTATCCGATCAGCCGGATCACCCCAAGAACCACCGCGTACAACGCGGGTTTCTTGTTCACGTCCAACGGGATCAACAATAGCCGTCGGTGAATAGGTGCCGTAACGATCCTCGCACCATTCCCATACATTGCCGTGCATATCAAATAATCCGAGCGCATTACCAAATCGTCGTTTAACGCCTTGCGTGGTCGCTGTGGTGCCTTTGAACCAAGCGATGGTGTCTAATTTATCCAGCGTCACAGCTCCGATATGACTCACGAAAGGTTGGCTGACACCTGCTCGACAAGCATATTCCCATTCTGCTTCCGTTGGCAGACGAGCGGTTAAATCTGGGTATTTCGTACTGAGCGAAACGCAAAATGATTTACACTGATCCCAGGACACGCGTTCGACGGGAAATTCTAAACCCTTGAAACGACTATCATCTGCTCCGGCAACGACGTTCCAAAAACCTTGCGTGGTTTCGGTGTCTGCAAGCCACAGTGAGCGAGTTAATGTGACATGCACTTGCGTTTCATCACGATCACGGCCTGACTCTTTTTCTGGGCTGCCCATAATAAATTCGCCTGCCGGAATATAACGAAAGCGTTGGGTTACGCCGCTGATGGTTAATTCTGCCCAAGGACCAAAGCCATCACGACCAAATGACGAAGCCCACGTTGGTTGACCAGGACCATTAAGTACGGTGATGCGAGTAACTAATTTAGCGATATGTTCATCCTGCGTGCCAACTAACGCCACTAAATCTCGTCGCTGACGCAGCGCTGACTGAGGTAAAATATAAGCGCCAGTCAATGATTCATCTAATGAGGCGACTAATTCCGTAACGCGAGTCGCTTTGACTAAATAAGCTTTTGCTTGCGGATCTTGCTCACTGACTTCTGCAACTAATGCCTGTGCCTTTTTTAATGCGTCTTCGGGTACAGGAGCTACCGTATCCAAGGGCGCTAAATCTTTACGCAAACTGGCAACGCGAGTTAATTTCACGCGCCAACGTTTTACTTCTAAAGAGGCCGGGCCAACAATCGCAGCAAAGGCGGCAAGTGCTTTATCTGCTTCCTCTGGAATTGGCTCAACTCGATCCAAGGTGATGAGAATTAAATGTAGGCGTTCATAATCATTAACGCGCTGACGCCAGCGTTTGACATCATCGTCTTCTTCACCAGCAAGACGGGCCAATAAATTTAAATCATCCACTAACGCTTGGTCGATAGTCACATCACTACCATCGCGCGCACGTAAGGACAAACGTAACGCGTTGAGCTGCTGTAACTCTTCCGACAATCGTTGCTCATACAAACGTTGTTGCGCCTCGGTCAACGCGCCTAAACGACTTAAACCGGTAACTGCTTTGGTACAGGTATCTAATTCCAACAACGTCATCCGATTCGCATCGTTAAATCGGGCTAACGTCGCAGTCATTGCTGCTTGCGCTTCAGCATCGGCGACCAAACGCGCTTTCCAGGCTTGCAATTGACCATCATCAGAACTGACCAAAAAGCCGTAATCGGTTAACTGTTCTTGGGCTTGGCGTTGTTGCACAACCGTCAGCGCTTCAGGAGCGTCCAAGCGCGCCAAACCACTACGAAGGTTGGCAATACGCGCTTGTGATTCGGCGACTTTTCGTTGCCAACGTAATGCTTCGACATCGGTTTTTTCTGCAATCGCAACATAGGTCGCGAGATCTTCAGCCAATTCGGTTTGCAAACTGATCGTCGCCCATGTGACGGCGTCCAAACGTGAAAGATTTTTACGCAAACCTTCAATGCGTTCTTCGCGTGCTTGTAATGCGTTTAACCATCCACGCGCCTGATTATCGTCTTTGCCAACCAAGACCGTCAGCGCATTTAAATCGCGACGAAGAGCAGCCACGTTAGCGATCGAAATGATCGTTGTTGCCGTATCCAAGATGGCTAACTGTTGGCGCAATTGGCTAATGCGATCACGGCTAATCGATAATCGAATGTTCCAGCGTTTAACATCTTCGTCTTCCGCGCCTGCGAGATGAATTAATTGCGTCAATGCTGGAGTCAGGCGTTCGGTTTGCGCGGTACTAACAACCTGGGTTTGATCTAATTCTCCCAATGACGTCCGTAAGGTTCCCTTGGTGTTTACAGCGGCATCCAAACGACCCTGCCAACGCACCACGTCTTCACCACCACTGCCAACATCTTCTTTATAATGATTTAAATCACCGATGGATTCAAGCCGAAGTGCTGAGGAAGGTAAATTACCGTCATCCAAACGCGCAAGACGTTGTTGTAATTCAGTAATTCGTTTCAATTTACCATTCCAGCGTACCACGTCCGCATCTTCTGCAGCAACTAATGCTGCTAATGCTACTAAATCATCACGACTGCTTTGTGGAATGGGTTCCGTACGATCTAATACAGTTAAGTTATTTCGTAGTCGAGTTATTTCATTATTTACGATTTGTTGTTCAGCCGTTTGTTGATCATGCCTATCCCCTTAGGTCAGGTCATGCCCTCGACGAATAGAGCGTGTGGCTTGGTGCGGTCGATGATCTGGCGCATG
>SYDV01000438.1 GCA_005801395.1 Planctomycetia bacterium
AACTTTGCGAAAGACATCGGGACGAAACCAAGCGACTGTAAAGGCGCAAATGCCGCCGCTAGAAACCCCAGCAATGGCGTGGTCGTCTGGATTTGAGCTAATGCGCGCATGTTTGGCTAATTGCGGCAACATTTCATCAATTAAAAAACGCGCATAGGTGTCATTGGGCGTGTCATATTCAAAACTGCGCGTGCTACGCCCATTTCCCCCTGGAGCGGAAGGAGGTACCGATCCTGGGCTAATAAATAACCCGACCATAGGTGGGATATCTCCCTTATGAATTAAATTATCCATGACCGTTGGCGCGCGAAAACCACCTTTTGGAGAAACCACACCGCTGCCGTCTTGAAAGACGATGAGTGGGTATTCCTTATTCGCATCAAAGGCAGGAGGTAAATAAATCCAATATGAGCGCTGAGTGCCTGGGAAAATCAAACTTTCATTCCATTTATGTTCGCTCACGACACCTTTGGGTACATCCGCGACCTCTTGTGAGTCTGGTCCCATTTGGAGTTCCGCAGCGGGTGCCGTGTAAATGCAGCACGCACCTAGGAGAATCGAACAGAAGAATGAAGACAGTGACAGGCGGATAAAACGTGAGGGCATTGTAAAAATCCTTCGATTATAGGTCGGTGTTGGCGATACAGAGGCTTGTGGCCCGAGGTATGAGCGCAAGCGCAGCATGGAGATACCCACGACGTTGTATCACGTTTACTTATGTTTTACGGGGATACCTGGCTAAACGATTAAGCGAGGAGCCACCAGCATCCGATAATCGCACTACAACATGATGACAGCAAGATTACCCCTTGCTGCATACGTGGGTTATTTCCGCGTGCGGTCGCTAACCAGCCAATCCCAGCAGCAAAAGCCGTCATTGCGATCAGGGTGCCGACGACAAATCCAGCGACATAAGTAAGTACGCCTGCTAAAGTGGGAAAGGCGAGAGCCAAGAAAATGCCAACGAGATGCGACCCCCCCGCACAACCATGCAGGATGCCAATCGCGTAAGGGGCAAAACGTTTTCGCTGAGCAGAGGTTGGTTCAGTGGTTGTGACGTGGTGGTGAGGACGAAATAAGCGCCAAAATCCCCATCCAGCAATCATGAGTAACATCACCCCGACGAAGCGTTCGCTGGCAGAACTAAACGGATCGATGAACGCCCAATGGGTTAATGCACCGGCCAATAAACAGACGGAAACCACACCGAGTGAGTGTCCCAAACCCCAACGCAGACCAATAGCCCAGACACGTTGGCGTTCGATGCTTGCGATTGGGGCAATGGCTCCCAGATGATCCGGACCGGTAAGCACATGGATTAATCCAACGGCAAGTCCGGTTCCGAGGGCGATGAGCATATTTGTTCCAGCTGTGTGCGTGGGGATGCTATAAGTGCTTTGTAAAAAGTCAGGTGGATGAGTTCGCTGGGGGGCTGCACCGCCTGTTGCATCAATAGACAGGAGTAATTCTCGCTAGAGCCGATAGTCACGTCAATTCGCCTTAAACCCAGGCGCAAACAACTGCGGCTGGCTATCCATCGGTATGTTCAGTTTTCGTGGCGGCAAATGAGTATTCCACCACGACTGTTGCTTGGTGTCGTCCCATGGGAGGGCTTGTCCCATGTCCAATTGTTTCAATATATCGGAACAGGCGCGTGCATGTGGTGGACGAGCTGCGGGATCCTTTGCCAGTAACATCATGATTAGCTCATCTAAGGCCGGAGGAATGTATTGCTTGGTACAAGCACTAGGCGGTTTCGGGGTAGTATTTACGTGATGGGTTAATATTTCCATGACGCTATTGGCTTCGAAAACTTGGCGCCCGGTCAGTAACCAATAAGCTACGCAACCCAAACTGTAGAGATCGCTACGACCATCTAACTTTTCAGCGGTTGCTTGCTCAGGTGACATGGTGGCTGGGGTGCCTTGCACCAAACCCACCCGAGTACGCGGCATATTGTCCGTCGGATTTTGTATGCGAACAATACCAAAATCGAGCACTTTTAAGATATCCACATCATCACTGAGTCGGCAAACAAAGAGATTCTCTGGTTTAATATCACGATGGACTAAGCCATTATCGTGCGCTTCGGCTAAACTGTTACAGGCTTGGCGTAATAAATGCACGACTCGATGTGGTGGTAACGGACGAAATTTAGCCACTAAGTCGTAGAGGTCGATGCCATCTAACAATTCCATAACATAATAAAACGTACCATCGTGGGCGATGCCGTAATCGTATAATTCAATGGTGTTAATGCTGTGGAGATTGGCTGTGATACGTGCTTCGGCAGCGAAACGTAGGCGAATTTCCTTGCGTCGTTCGGGCTCACTTCCTTCCATGGTATCCGCTTTAATTAATTTAATGGCAGCAGGTCGAGCGAGCATGCGATGTTGCGCTAGCCATACTTCGCCCATGCCACCCTTGCCTAACAATTTAATTAGTCGGTATGCGCCTAATTCATTCGCCTTCGTTTCGGCTTGCACCGCACGGTTGTTGGCTTGTACGGCCGCTAAACGATTTTTGGCCAAATACTGCGCAAAACACCAAGCGATGGCAGTTGCCAGTGCTAAAATAAATAGCCCAATAATTAGGGAGATGCGTAAATAATAATCAGCTTCGCCAAGCAACACGGACCGGCGTACGATCAGGCCTAAATACCAAGTCGCGCCTCCTGGTAAATGAATCGCGCTGACACTGGCGCCACAAGATTCTCCCAAGATATCAAGGTTAAAATGCGGAGGTAATTCTTCATCTTTTGGTAAAAATGGCAGTGCGGTAAAATAGTTTTGTAAATCAACCACCGCAACATCTTGTACGGTTAATAACCGCTGTTGGGGTGGGACTGATGATCGCCAAGCCGACGGTAACCCCAACAAGATGCGATCTTTGGTAAACAAAAAGCTGGCTGCCTGTTCGCTACGATCAATGTCATCTAAAATTGCACTGATACTGGTCAGATCGAAATCGACGGCAATGACTCCCATCGTGTTGGGGCCAATGGTTAACGGTTCCGCGCAGGAAATGCCGGTCACGTTGCTTGAGAAAAAAAGATAAGGATCAGTCCACGTTCGCGCATTCGTAGTGATAGCAGCAAAATAAAATGGGCGTTTTCGCGGATCATAAGTACGATCAAAAGACGGGAGTGGTTGAGTTAATTCGCCGTCTTGACTCAGCGACCAGGTCGTCGATGGAATTTGTCCGGCGGGTGAAACGGCACTGCGCAAAAATTGATAGGTGTGGTTAACACGCTCAACCCGTACATGAGTACCATCGTTGGTGCTCCAACTGATTGATGTGACCCCGGCACGACCGCGGATAATGCCCAAGAGAGAACTCGCTATCGATTGATTGTCATTCCATGGCGGATGTGAACGCACGAGTGCCCGCATGGCATCTAATATCGCATTTGACTGTCCTAATACCTCACTAACACGTCGGCGGGTTCGCTCCGTGCTGAGGGCAAATGAATCTGCAGCGGCGTGCTCTGCTCCCAGTCGTTGCGGAACGCGATTAACAATACCAATGGCTAAACCGGTAATCAGGACCAACAGAGGAATGATGATGGCCATTCCCAGAGGGTTGGTCAATTTTTTCAATTGCCGCTGGCCAGGTAGAGGCTGGGCGATGATGGCTACTTGATCGGGCACCTTTGCCATGGCTGCGTCCTATTACATTGAGGGGGCTGAACGGACTATTGGTCAGCCTGGGCGGTAGTAACCAGCGGTTTGGCAGGATCAAGGTAGGCGATGCATCTTCGCCAAACCCAACATTGCTTTGGTGAAAAAATAAGCTGTCGTAGCCACATCATGGATGCGAGCCCGATGCTTAATTTGATCAACTGCCCCCAAGTTCATGGCAGCTATGATGAATTACGTGAAAATGGGGTGTTACGACCACATTGGCAAAAATTACAAACGGCATTAGGGCGAATTTCTTCGCAGGGTTTTGCGCAGCGTTACGATCAAGCGCGATGGTTAATTCGAGAGAACGGAGTTACGTATAACGTCTATCGCGATGAAAAGGGTTTAGACCGACCGTGGCAATTGGATTTGTTGCCGTTTATGTTTTCGGCCCAGGAGTGGGAACGTGTCGCGCGCGGTGTGGCGCAACGGGCGCAATTAATTAATCAAGTGATCAGTGATGCCTATGGCTCACAACGGTTGTTACGTCAAGGGCATATAGCCCCAACCATGGTTTTTGCGCATCCAGGCTTTTTACGTCCCTGTCATGGTATTAAACCACCAGATGATAAATGGCTACAATTTTATGCTGCTGATTTAATTCGTGGACCCGACGGAACGTGGCGAGTCTTGTCTGATCGCACGCAAGCGCCTGCCGGTGCTGGATATGCTTTAGAGAATCGCATTGTTTTATCGCGTGCTTTGTCGGACAGCTATCGTTCGTGTGGCGTTAAACGGCTTGCGAGTTTTTTTATTACGCTGCGGCAAACGCTCGCTTCATACGCCACAAAACTAAAATCGCGACGCGATAATCCGCGAATCGTTTTATTGAGTCCCGGCCCGTATAATGAAACCTACTTTGAACACGCTTATTTAGCTCGTTACTTGGGATACACCTTGGTCGAAGGTGGTGATTTGACGGTGCGCGATGACCAAGTGTTCTTGAAAACGTTGGGTGGATTGCATCGTGTGGACGTCATTTTACGACGGTTAGACGATGATTTTTCGGATCCATTGGAACTACGTAATGATTCGACTTTAGGAGTTGCCGGATTGGTCGCCGCCGCGCGTGCAGGAAATGTCCTGATTGCTAATGCGCTAGGTTCGGCCTTCGGTGAAAATGCGGCGCTCATGACTGCACTGCCACGAGTAAGCCGCGCATTACATGGTCAAGATTTACTTTTAGATAGTATTGAAACCGTATGGGGTGGTGTCGACCGTGAAGGACTGCGTCGTCGTTTTGATGAATTAATTATTCGCCCCGCTTTCGGCGCGGTGCGCATGGCGGCAAAACGCGGATCAGAAATGGATAGTCAAGAACGTGCACATGCCATGCAGCGCTTAATTACCGCGCCGCATACCCTGGTCGGACAAATGCCACCCATGCCATCATCGACGCCGGTCTGGCATGATGGCGCTTTTGAAATGCGTTCTCTGGTACTGCGAGTTTTCGCAGTCGCACAAGGCGATGGTTATGCCGTTATGCCAGGTGGCTTGGCACGTATTGCCGACGATGATCAGCCGTGGGCGGTTTCATTTCAACGTGGTGGCGGCAGTAAAGATGTATGGGTTGAAGCTGATGGACCAATTGCCCCAGTGACGTTATTGCGGCCAACTGGTGCGCCGGTTGAATTTAAACGTGGTGGTGTCGATTTACCAAGTCGCGTTGCTGATAATTTATTTTGGTTTGGGCGTTATGGTGCACGCGCAGAAGATACGGCGCGGGTTTTACGCGCGGGGCTTACGCGCTTAGCTGGTGATCAAGAACAAGCCGTCGATGATGGATTAGATACGGTGCTACGTGTACTCAAACAACAAGGCATATTAAGTAAGCCAGAAAAGGATCCGCAACAATTAGAGGCACAATTATTGGAACTTATTTTCTCGGACAAGAATCAATATAGTATTATATCAGTTGTTCGACGTTTGCATTATTCTGCTTTTGCGTCACGAGATCGGTTGTCTAACGATACATGGCGCATTATTAATCATTTAGAACAAGATCTGGCAGCTGATCCGAAACCAGAAAGCGCCATTGACGCCTTACCATTACTCGACCGTTTAATTGTCGATCTGGCTGCTTTGGCTGGCATGACGAGTGAAAATACGACACGTGGGCCAGGATGGAGATTTCTTGATTTAGGTCGCCGTTTAGAACGCGCGCATTTTTTTGCTGAATTAATCTTAGCGACCTTAGTGCCCGCTTTAGATGATAGTGTTTTGGATGCTGTTTTGGAAATCGCTGATTGTTCGATTACCTATCGTTCGCGTTACTTGATGTCGTTACAAGTTGCTCCGGTCCTTGACTTGATTTTATGTGATGCAACGAATCCACGGGCAATGATTTTCCAATTAGAACGTGTGTTAGATCATGTTACTCATTTGCCCCGTGCTCATGAACATGCACTGCCAACGGCACCCGAACGATTGGCATTAGGTGCGCATACGTGGATTCGCTTGGTCGATCCTCAAGAGCTCAGTCGCGAAGATGAAAATGGAGAGCGTTCCAATCTCGCTCATGTGGTGGAACATTTATCTTCCGACTTAGGCGTGCTCAGTGACGCGATTGCTAAACAATATTTAATTCACGTGACTGCAACGCGTCAGCCTGCCGTCGGTCCGGGAGAAGCACAATGACCCGTTATCGTGTGAAACATGTGACGAGGTATCAATATGTAGAGCCAGTTACGGTATCGCATAATGTTTTACATTTATCTCCCATGTCGACTCCGCGCCAACAAGTCGAGAATTTTTCCTGTGTGGTGGTACCCACACCAGCGGTGTTTCATCAGCGCACAGATTATTTCGGAAATCGTGTGGATAGCTTCACTATCCAGGAACAACACACAGAATTAATTGTGACAGTGGAATCCATTTTAAATGTGAATGCAGCCTTTGCTTTAGACGCCACCGTCACGGAAGCTTGGGAAAAAGCGCGTGATCGTTTATTACAGGCCGATACGGATGAAGTATTGGCTGCCGTCGAGTATAGTTTTGAATCGCGCATGATTCCCACGGGCGAAGATTATGCTGCTTATGCAGCGCAATCGTTTACCGTTGGACGTCCGTTATTAGAAGCTGCGCTTGATTTAACGGTAAGAATAAACCGTGATTTTATTTATGATGCAAAAGCGACAGCAGTGACCACCACGGTACCTGAAGTATTTGCTCAACGACGTGGTGTCTGTCAGGACTTCGCTCATGTCGGATTAGCATGTTTACGCTCAATTGGTTTAGCCGCGCGTTATGTCAGTGGATATTTAGAAACCGATCCTCCTCCTGGCCAAGTAAAACTCGTCGGTGTCGACGCTTCGCACGCGTGGTTATCTATTTGGTATCCTGGTGTTGGTTGGATCGGTTTTGATCCCACCAATGCTTGCCTCGTTGGTGACCGTCACTTAATTGTTGCTGTTGGTCGTGATTTTAGTGATGTCAGTCCGACGAAGGGTGTCATTCTTGGTGGTGGAACGCATGAAGTGCAGGCTACTGTGGATGTTGCTCGGATCGATTAATTACAAAAAGTTTGTAATTTCAATTACAGCAATATTGGGCATTAGTTTCCGGCCTTCGTTTCCCATAAGCGATAAAGCGCACTGTGATCAAGGTGGTCGCCCAGGGTGCTCGCTAGCGTTTGAAATTGAGCGCGAGTCGTTTGTAGCATTGGCAATGCGACACCAATGGATTGGGCAACATGTAATGCCGCATCTAAATCTTTAATTTGATTTTTGACCGTACCACCTGGGGTGAAATCACCGGCTAACATGCGTGCGCCATGTTCGTTTAAAATTCGACTATCGGCAAAGCCACCGCTTAGCGCTTCGCGTACGGCGACGGGATTGGCTCCTGCGCGTCCAGCTAACGTTAATGCTTCGGCAACCGCGCCAATGGTGATAGCGACGATGACTTGATTGGCTAATTTTGCGATTTGTCCGGTGCCTGCGGGGCCAATGTGGGTGGGTCGTCCTAAGCAGGATAAAATGGGTTGTGCTCGTTCGAAAACGGAATTTTCACCGCCCACCATAATAGCGAGCGACGCGGCGGCAGCGCCACGTGTGCCGCCGGATACCGGTGCGTCGAGATGATCGATCCCCATTTCACGCAGGCGTTGTGCATGAATGAGAGCATTTTCTGGGGCAATGGAACTCATGTCGATGACAAGCGCTCCTGGAGTTAACGCGCGAGCAACGCCTTGGTTAAATAAAATATCGGCGGCAGAATTCGCATTGGTCACCATTAATATAACCACGTCACAAGCATCAGCGAGCGCCGTTGGCGTAGCGGCGGAGATCGCACCAAGCGATAGTAATTCCTTCGATTTATCGGCGGTTCTATTCCACACCGTCAGCGCATAACCAGCCTTCAATAAATGCGGGGCCATGCGCGAGCCCATTAGGCCAGTGCCAATCCAACCAATACGAGTCATGCCACCACCTGTCCGGCAAGTTCATCCTGAATAAAATTTGAAATAATGGCGTCAGGCGTTTGATCAGGTTTAAATCCTAATTTCCCTGATCGGGTCGTGTCGAATTTAACGGGCCAGCCTTGAACAATTTTTAATATTTCTGGTTGGGTGGTAAAGCTGATGCGTTTAATCACGTTGGTCCCGGCGACGCGTTCCATAGCTTTAATTAAATCAGTAACCGGCAAGGTCAGCCCAGGCAATTGTACGGCGCGGGTATGTCCCATGGTCGTTGACGATAGACAGGCGGCATGAACGAAGCTTTCGACGACGCGTCGCACCGATAGCACACAGAGCGGTGTGTCGCGAGGAACTGGACAGACATAATTGCGACCCATCAGCGGTTCGCGCACCAAAGAGCTGGCAAACGCGGAGGCCGCCATATTCGGTGCACCTGGTCGTACAATAATAGTTGGTAATCGTATGCTACGTCCATCGATGAGCCCTTTGCGGCTATAATCATCGATTAATCGCTCACCCATGGCCTTCTGCATGCCATAAGAAGTTTGCGGAAAAAGCGCAGTTTCTTCGCCACAAACGGCGGGCAATGGACCACCATACACCGCAGCTGAACTGGCGAATATGACACGCGTCTTACGCCCATGCCGGCGACAACTTTCGATGAGCGCACAAGTACCATGGAAATTAACCCGCATACCTAAATCCATATCGCGTTCGGCAGCCACGCTGACTACGGCAGCTAGATGGAAGATGATGTCGGCATCCTTAATTAAAGCATCAATCGTTGCTGGATCGCCCGCGTCGCCAGTCTTGATGCTTAGGCGCGGATCATGCGGCATGTTGGCATTGGTTACTCCAACCGCTGCGACTTGATCAAATAAAGTTAAGGTAGTCAGACGTTGGGCGCCGGTGTCCAATAATAACTGCCCCTCGGCTAATATTAGGCGCGCTAAACGAACACCAATAAAACCTGCGCCGCCAGTAATCAAAACATGCATAGAGATCTCCGTTGATTGAGAATTTTTGGTTACAGGATGCTGTCAGGTGATTGACCCAATGCATCTGGAACTAGGTGGCAGAAATTTTGATGATTTAACATGAGTTACCATCATTGGGTATTGATACTCACAATCGGCAACATCGTTTAAATTGCGATATCGAAGTGAAGTAGAGGAATAACGAACACATCTGAACAGGTGGGCATGGTGATAGTGATGGTTGTTCGATGTTTCTCACTTGTTTGTGTGTCGTACGGTATTGTTGTCGGCCCATTTAAGTATACTTCTTTTCTTTTTTAGATTCTGGACTATTGCCATGTCCTGTCTACTTCCTGGAGACGTTATGTTTAAATTCCGACCTCATGTTTCTGTTTCGACTTTGATTGCCATGATTGCGCTTTTTGTTTCCTCGGTGTCAGTGGGTGCCGCCGAGCAAATTCGCGTCGCCTGCGTCGGTGATAGTATCACGGTTGGGGTAGGAGCGGGTAAAGGAAAAAGCTGGCCCATGCAATTACAAGCATTGTTAGGGGATAAATTCGAGGTCAAAGGTTTCGCAAAAAGCGGCACGACGTTATCGACCAAAGGCGACAGTCCCTATGTGACCAAAGGCCCATGGCAGGATGCGCAAAACTATAACGCGCACATCGTGATTATTAAGCTTGGTACGAATGACACCAAACCGAAAAACATAACGCAGGTTGAGTCGTTTGTCTCTGATCTCACGGCCATGGTCGACACACTTAATGCCCTGAAAACGAAGCCGAAAATATTTCTTTGCTTACCTTGCTACGTACCGCCACCGGGTAATTTTGGCATTAATGAAGAAAGTTTAGTCTCCGGTGTTATTCCCGCGATCAATAAAGTCGCTACCGATAAGCAACTCCTCATTATTGATGTTCATGCGGCAACGAAAGATCATCCAGAAGTGTTCCCTGATCGCGTGCATCCCAATGATGCTGGCGCAGAGATTATTGCTAAAACCGTTCATGCGGCGTTACAAGAGGCGTTGAAATAAGAGGCTTGCGCCTTCAGCGTTCTTTATTTCAGCATGAAGTATGGCATGAAGCTCGTCGCCGACTAGGATACCACAAACATCAATGAGTGATCTCAAAAGTAATTCCTGGATTATCGCTAAGGGCATCTTGTTTGCCGGCATTGTTTTGCTGGCGGGCGTACAGGTTATATTTCTGGAAGAATGGTGGCAGCGAGCCCTGCTCTTACCGATTTGCCTATGGGCAGCCTGTCGCTTTTATTATTTTCTAT
>SYDV01000439.1 GCA_005801395.1 Planctomycetia bacterium
GGCCGTAACTGCCGCTACAGAAGTTGCCGAACGTAGTGCGCAAATTGGTGCTCCAGAAGGTACTGTCGGCATTGTCATGATGACTATGAATTTCACCCCCTATGTGCGTGCTCTGGTGATGATGCTGGGTGGTGATCAGCAGCCCAGTCTGCCACCAGCGATCGTGGATATCACCGTGAAATCAGGGTTGCCTGGGCAATTAATTCTGGAAGGAACTTTTCCAGCAGGATCTTTGGCGCAATTGTTACGTGATTCGGGATTGATGCAGCTTCTACGCTGAATTAAAATTGACGCAAAAGGTCTCGTCGTCCGTTGAGCGGTGTGAAGTAAAATTTTGTATAGGTTCTCAGCAGTTATGCATCGTCTTGGTACGGTTATTTAGTTTTCCGACTGCCTTGGCGGTTTATCGCGACGTTCTCTCGCGGGGACAGATGACCGCCCTATTTTGACCATAGTCAGCGGCCGCGAGGTAGTTAGAAAGCTAAACCCCACCAACCTCCTGTGGAGTCGATCATGTCTCAATCTCCTATTCAACAAAAAATGAAACAAAAAGTTGCCATGCTCACCGCCGGTGGTCTAGCGCCCTGTCTATCATCTTCGGTGGGTGGATTAATTGAACGCTACACCGACTTGGCGCCTGAACTGGAAATCATTGGTTACCTTGGCGGTTACCAGGGCTTGCTGCGTGGCGAGCATATTGCTGTCACGCCACAGGTACGGGAAGATGCCGGCATTCTTCATCGCCACGGTGGTTCGCCGCTTGGTAATAGTCGCGTAAAACTGACGAATGTCGCTGATTGTGTTAAGCGCGGTTTGGTTAAGGAAGGACAAGACCCACTTAAGGTTGCTGCAGAGCAATTAACCAAAGATGGCGTCACGATTTTGCATACCATTGGTGGCGATGACACGAATACCACGGCAGCTGAATTGGCAAAATATTTAAAGACAAATAATTATAATCTTACCGTTGTCGGATTGCCAAAAACTATCGATAATGACGTGTTCCCAATTCGACAATCATTGGGCGCATGGACCGCGGCGGAACAAGGTGCGCTCTTTTTTGGCAATGTGGTTAATGAACAAAGTGCCAATCCACGCATGCTTATTATTCATGAAGTCATGGGCCGTAATTGTGGCTGGTTGACGGCAGAAACAGCCCGCGTGTATCGTAAATGGTTAATGCGTAAGGATTTCCTCCCCAGCTTTAATTGTGATCGTCAGCACCAAGATATTGATGCGGTTTATGTTCCTGAAATGAGTATTGATATTGTGGGCGAAGCGAAGCGTTTGAAATTAGCCATGGATCGCAATGACTGCGTAAATATTTTTGTCAGTGAAGGCGCGGGTTTGGAATCGATTGTTGCTGAAATGGAATCGCGTGGCGAAGTCATTGAGCGCGACGCCTTTGGTCACGTAAAGCTCGACAAGGTAAATGTCGGTGCGTGGTTCTCTAAACAATTTGCCAAGCTCATTGGCGCAGAAAAAACCTTAGTTCAGAAATCGGGTTATTTCAGCCGCGCCGCCGCTGCTAATGCAGAAGACTTGCGTCTGATTAAGAGCATGGTCGATTTAGCGGTCGATTGTGGCATGCGTGGTGAATCGGGAGTTATTGGTCATGATGAAGATCGCGGCAATGTGCTACGCGCGATTGAATTCCCACGCATTAAAGGCGGCAAACCGTTCGACATCAATACCGGCTGGTTCGACGAATTACTCAAAGGTATTGGTCAGCCGATGGGGAAACAGCTGACGGTCGGACATTAAAGTAGCTGCGAGCTGCGAGCTACGAGCTACGAGTTTAGAATTGTATGCTATAGGTTGTCCCGACTTCTGACATCCATGCTCGAAACTCGTAGATCGTAGCTCGCAGCTCGCAGTTAGTAGTTCGCAGCTAATCCGTATCTACTTCTTTTTTCCGTATTTAGTCGAACCATGTCCGCGATTTTCGGCTAAACTATGGCGGGTGACTATGCCATTAAGTGTGCCAGATTTTTGCGCTTGGTGTACGGCGCTTAATGCGTCGTGTAGATCAAGTTGTCGTACGGGTTTTACCAAATAGGCATTAAACCCGAATTGCTCGGCTTTTTTAGCATCACCGCGGCGACCAATGGTGGTGAGTAAAATTAATCCTAGTTGGTCGCCATGTTGTTGACGCCGCAGAGCCGAACCTAAATCCAGTCCATGCATATCGGATAAATACGTGTCAATAATGGCAAGTTGGCATGGTGAGCAGTTTGTGGCAGCGAGTGCTTCTTGCGCGTTGGAAAAGGATTCGCAGATGCAACCCCAGGAGGCAATTTGTTCTTCGATCACGCGGCGATGAATGTGATTGCCTTCAATGACCAGGACACGCACGCCAGTGAGATCAATTTGCATGGGCAATTTAGGAATTGATCCCACGGCGATTGGGAAAGTGATATGCAAGGTAAACGTCGACCCGCTTTTTTCTGCGCTGGTGACATTAAAACTACCCCCCATGGCTTCTGCGAGTTGTTTGCAAATGGCGAGGCCTAAACCAGTTCCGCCAAATCGTCGGGTGGTTGATGAATCGGCCTGGGTAAATTTATCAAAAATAGACAATATTTTTTCAGGCGAAATACCAATGCCTGTGTCGCTAACATTGATGGTGATTCGTGCGCTCTGAACGCCATTCGTATTTTCAATCGGCATACCGCTGACATCAATATAGACATGACCTTTATCAGTAAATTTAATCGCATTGCCAATAAGGTTGCTTAAAATCTGGCGTAAGCGTCCTGGATCACCTTGTAAACGAGTCGGTGTTCCTGGAGCAATGCGTTCAATAAGTTCTAATTCTTTGGCTTCAGCATTCGCGGCATGGAGATGAACGACTTCATCAATCGCTAACGTTAAATCAAAAGGTATTGATTCTAATTCTAAATATCCTGCTTCATTCTTTGAAAAATCTAAAATGTCATTCAGCATTGCGACTAAACCGTGTCCTGATGAATGAATGATTTCAGCAAATTCTTGCTGCTCTGCCGTCAGCCCGGCGTCTAAGAGGATTTCAGACATACCTACAATGGCACTGAGTGGAGTGCGGAGTTCATGGCTCATATTTGCCAAAAATGCGCTCTTTGCTTCAGTGGCCGATTCAGCCGCTAATTTAGCGTCACGTAACGCTTCTTCAGCAGTTTTTTGTTGGGTAATATCACGGGAAACCCCAAAGGTGCCGATAATGACGCCATTGGTATCGCGAAAGGGGAGTTTGGTGGTAGACGCCCAACTGATTCGCCCACTCGGCCAGGTTTCCTTTTCTTCTTTATTAATCAAAGCCACGCCCGTTCGGATTATATTTTGTTCGTCATCATAGGCGGCCTGGGCATAGGCCCGAGTAAAAACATCGAAGTCACTTTTCCCGATAATTTGTTCTGCCCGCTGTAAGCCAAAATTTTTCACTAGCGATGGACTGACGAGCACGAAGCGCGATTGTAGGTCCTTAAAATAAATATAGTCCGGCGAATGTTCGAGTAATACCTGCATGCGTTGACGTTCATAAACAAGATGCTCTTCTGTTTGGCGTCGGGCACTGGCATCTAATGCACGTTCGACGCGATCTTTTGCTTCTTTAGCGCGATAGAGCATCATCGCGATAGTAAGAATTCCTCCCACCATTAAAGCAAAGGCCTCAATTGATCGTTGTGTGGGTGTTATGGTTTGATTAATCGATAAACCGACACCATCGCCAATGATGATGCCTAAAATAATCGCCATAATACTTGGACCAGCGCCGCCATACCAAGCGCTAAAACCAACGGCGATTAAAAACAGCGCGACCGCAGGCAGTGGAAAACCAATGAGGATAAAAAACATCGTCTGCATGCTGGCGGCAACACACACCGCAGCGAGGGCAACTAGATAGCGACTAAGAATGGATCGCTGAGTTTGCATAATCGATGAAAGTATACCATGAATTGACGTTATGGGGGGCCACGTCCCCAATTAGGCAAAGTTGTCTAAGGTCTCCGCGTGTGATGCACAAAACTGTTACGAACGTAACGGTTTATTCGTTATTTTTGGGGTTCGGGGGGATATTCCATCCGCGTAGTTTGACATGCACTTGTGCCGTTCGCCCCATGTAGTGCGGCATTTTGTAATCTATGGCGGCTTTGCGCATATGGTCGCGAGCTTGTTCAGTATGCCCTAATGCTTCGTGATAGAGCCCTAGGTAAAGATGGGCGTAACATAAATGATTACGACGATCTTGCTCTCCAACCAGGGGATCATTTGCCGCCGTCATCACGGCAGTTTCATCACCGGTGCCAGCAAAGAGTGCGTGGATTTGCGTCATTGGAACACGAGCGTCACCAACAATCGGAATAAAAACCTTGCGCGCAGCGTCAAGCGATTCGCTTTTAGCCACACAAATAAAATGCCAGGCTGCATTTTCGACATCTCGCGGGTTCACGGTTTGATGGACTTCAAATTGTTCGCGGCCAGCAGCGAAATCACCCGTATAGTAAAGTGCAAGTCCACGTTGCCAAAGCTGAGGTTTAATACCCGGTGACAAAGCAATGATTCGATCAAAGGCGGCAACGGCCTCAGTCGGTTTAGCATTATAAAAGA
>SYDV01000440.1 GCA_005801395.1 Planctomycetia bacterium
GATCACGATGCCGCCGACGAGGGTGGCCATGAAGAGTAACAGAAGCGGTTCGGCTAACGAGACGAGCGTACGTAAGCGGCGGTCTAAATCGCGCTCACTCGTGTCAGCTAAACGTAATAATTCTTGCGGTAAGCGTCCGCTATTTTCAGCGACGGCTAATGCTTCGAGTGCGGTGGGAGGTAACATGGCGCCCATGCCGGCTAGCGCATTGCTGAGCGTTTCGCCTTGGCGCACGCGTTCAATCGCCTCAAGTAAGGCGCTGGATAACGAGGCGTTACCAATGGCTTCACGCGAAACCGTTAAGGCGTGCATTAAAGGGACGCCCGCTTTGAGCAACGTTCCCAACATTCGGCAAAAACGTACGCGTGCGAGAGTGGCTTTGACTTCACCAATTCCGGGCAAACGCAATTGTACTCGCTCCCACCACGCGGCACCTGCCGGATTGGCGAGCACAGTTTTGCCCGCAAAAAAGGCGATAACGATAGCTAAAATAATAATCCAACCGTGGTGCACTAAGAGATTGCTGGCCTGTTGAATGAGTTGAGTTAGCCACGGTAATTCGCGATTAAATGACGCAAATAACGTCGCGAAGCGTGGAATAAACCACACCAGCAAAAACGAGACGACGCCACCAGCGATGATTAATAATAACGCAGGATAAATCAGCGCGGCACCAACGCGACCAACTAATTCTTTGCTGCGTTCCAAATAATCAGCGACCTGTTCTAAGACGAGCTCTAAAAAACCACCGGCTTCACCGGCGCGCACCATAGCAATAAACACAGGCGGAAATAATTTACCTTGTGCCGCCATGGCATCGGCCAGCGATGCGCCGTCGCGCACACGGACGTGAATCGCCGACCACGCCGCTTTCGCTGACGGATGCTTGGCTTCTCGTTCTATAACCGTCAATGCTCGCGATAATGGCACGCCTGCCGCAATGAGTCCGCTAAGCGACCGTGCAAAGGCTAACACTTGTGCCGCTGGAATGCGTGTCCCTAATAGTCCGCCGGTGCTAGCGGGTTTAACCTCGGTCGGTACCAGACCCTGTGCTTCAATTGCCCGTTGTGCCGCAAGAGGGTCATCTGCTTCGATGCGTCCGCTGTGGGAATGTCCGTCATTTGCCAACGCCACGTATTCAAATGCTGGCATGGGACCACCGCTGGGTTGATCGGATTGGACTTATGTGATGTAGGAAATAGGAATGAAAAATCATTGTCCTATCGTTCCTGCATGCGTATTGCGTAAGACTTCAGCGAGTGAGGTGCGGCCTTCGCAGACTAAACGTAAGCCATCATCGCGTAGTGAAATGAGTCCTTCATTGTGTGCGGTATCGCGTAATTTTTGCGTCGATGCTCGTTCACTGGCGGCATGTCGCAGGATGGGACTCATCGGCATCGTTTCGACAATGGCACTGCGTCCACTATAGCCAGTGCCGTTACATTGGCGGCAACCAACCGGGCCAAAAATATCACCGTGGTGGCCGTTGAGTACGGTGAGTGCGTCGTCACGTTGTGCGCCAGTCAGCGGTTTTTTACAATGTGAGCATAATAAACGTACTAATCGTTGCGCGATGACGAGTTCTAAGGTTGAAGCGACTAAATAGGGTTCAACTCCCATGTCGACTAAACGCGTAACCGCGCCAGGGGCGTCGTTGGTGTGCAGGGTCGATAAGACTAAATGGCCAGTCAATGAGGCCTGCACGGCAATTTCAGCCGTTTCACGGTCGCGAATTTCGCCGATGAGTACAACGTCAGGGTCATGACGTAATATGGCGCGTAAACCTTTAGCAAAGGTGAGTCCCGTGCGAGTGTCGACTTGAATCTGATTAATGCCGTCTAATTGATATTCGACCGGGTCTTCAATGGTGACGATTTTCAAATCTGGGGTATTAATTCGCGTCAACCCAGCATACAGCGTGGTGGTTTTTCCGCTCCCGGTAGGACCGGTAATCAATACGATGCCGTGCGGTAATTCTAAGGCTTTTTGAAAAAGGGTCAGATCACGACCGCCCATGCCGGTGCCACCTAAACCAACTAATGCGGCTGAACGATCGAGTAAACGCAGTACCACCGCTTCGCCATGGAGCATGGGAATAATACTGACACGCACATCGACATCGCGGCCAGATAAACGGAGCCGAATGCGACCGTCCTGAGGCAATCGTTTTTCTGCAATATCGAGACTCGCGAGAATTTTTAGGCGCGAAACAATTGCTGCCTGTAAGCGTCGAACTTCGGCAGGTAATTTTGCTTCAACTAATTCGCCGTCGACGCGATAGCGAACCGCAAATCGTCCTTCGAACGGTTCGAAGTGTACGTCCGTGGCGCGACGTTCGAGTGCTTCGAGTAAAACCTGATTAACTAAGCGAATAATGCTGGCGTCTTCCGCTGCATCGGCGAGATCAACTTGTGATTGAGCTTCTTCGCCTTTGCTATCAATGAGACTTTGCACCGTATCTGCGCCAACGCCTAAATGTTCACGCAGTGCGGTGTGTAATATTAATCGCGGAGCGACCACGATATCGGGCAATACTCCGCCGCTAGCTACGCGAACGGCATCTAATGCTGCGGCATCAAATGGATCAACCACGGCAATTGATAAAGTGGTTGGATCATCAGTTGGTAACGGCAAAGCGCGAGCAGCAGCCCACACGCGCAATGGTATTTTCGCCAACCACTGTGGTTCGGGGATTAATTCAGTTGGTGCGGTGACGACGCGCAAACCAAGTAAAGCACCAAAGGCAGCGGCGATGGCGTTATCATCAGCCATATCAACAAATGCTTCAATAATACTGGCGCCGTTGGTGATGCGATCGACTACCGTCAGGCGTTGTTGTGGCGATAAGGCTAAATGTTCACTGAGCGGTTCTATGACCGATGTAATAATGCTTCGTGAAGTGGTTGGTGGCAGCATGAATCAGAATTTCTTAGAAATTACGGATGAGAGGCAGATTGATGCAGGGGGAGCGGATGAGTAAAGACGACATGCATACAAGAAGTATACGGTCAGTAGATTTCTTGTTGTTGGACAAAGAGTTTGGTGGTCTTGGGTGTATGGTTCGCGTGATTGCCGTGGCTGTTTTCTAAACATCGTCACCGAAAGCTCATCGACGCGCATCCTTATCTGCTGTGTCGATGAGTTCTGATCAGCGCCGATTTTGGACGTTATTCCAAGGTGCCGCGCTCAACCATCATCGATTCTTGTTGCGGAGTCAGGACCGAACGCAGCTCGTTTTGCGCGTTTTTGAGTAAGGTGCTATAGTTTTCTCGCGCTTTGCGTAATCGAGTTAATGCACTAACAATTTCAGTTTCGTTAGCTTGTTTATCTGCATTGAGTGTTTTTAGGATTTTGGCGGCTTCTTGGATTTCTTTGACGGTTGGTTCGAGTTCGGTGTCACCGAGCAACATTTGTGGATTGAAAAAAGATGAAGGACCACGATCACCTCGACCAAATGGAGAGCCGCTGCGTCCACCAACATCAACCATGCCGCGTTGTGATTGTAAATTTTCTACGCGCTCAATGAGTGGCTGAATGGCGGCAAATTCTTCCGGGCTCAATCCGAATTTTTTATTTAATTCAGCCAAACTGGAAGCTTTGCCTTCAGCAATGCGTTCGCGAATTCTTGGTGCTTCCTTTTCCATGCGTTTTGCCATCACTTCGCGCATCTTTTCTTGGCCTTCGGGCGAATTCAGATCGACGCCTTTTAATTCAGGATTTTCTTCCTGCATGCGCTTGAAGAACTCTTCACGTCCACCGCCACGACCTTGATCACCACCGCGATTCCCTTCCTCGCTCTTTGGTTTGTCAGTCTTCGGCGGCGTTTCTTCGGCGCAGAGCGCGGTTGGAATCACCAAGGCGGCAACGGCCATAATATGGGTCAGTTTAAACATATTTTATCCTTAAGTAAGAAATGATCAGCGTCAGTGCTGACGATGTTCTATATGAGGAACCGACCCATTGATTGCGTCAGACCTGTCAGGGAATGGTCAGGTATTGGGGTTGGACGTCCGATGTCCGATGTCCGATGTCCGATGTCGAAGGCAGGTGAGGACGGACCACTGCCGTTGATCCTTCGCCCAGATGGACGAGTTATAGGCCAGCTCTGCCTTCGACGTCGGACATCGGACATCGGACTCATCCCAAGGCACAGGATCCCGGAAAAGATCAAAACCTAGACCTCGGTCTTGCTTAACGTTGTTGGTCTATAGCCTCCCTCGCCCCTACTAAGGAGTTCTGGTTCTTTATGATTCGCGTTGAAGCCCGTTCTGGTGAGCCCCTCGAAAAGACCCTGCGCCGTTTCAAAAAGCGCTGCGAAAAAGAAGGTCTGACGAAAGACATCAAGAAGAACATGTACTACGACAAGCCAAGCGAAGTGAAGCGCCGTGAATCGCGCAAGCTCGAAAAACGCTTGCTGCAAGAAAAAATCGAAGCCAAAGCCGCTCTGCGTCACCGCTAAGTGATGTGACGTGCTGACGCGTGTTGCTCAGGAAATCCTGAGCAACCGTGCTGTATTTTATAACCCTCGCCTTTATGGGCGGGGGTTGTTGTTTTTGCTGGCATTGCAGCATGCGGAAATGACGGTCGCAGATGTTCCTTCGTGGTTAATTGAATTACCGACCTGTGCTTCAACGAATACGTGGGCTTTGGAACATATCCAAGCTCTCGCTCACGGAGCCTGCATTTATACCACGGCGCAAACTGCTGGTCGCGGGCGTTTGGGAAAAACGTGGGTCGCACCTCCCGGAGTTGTTACGGCGAGTTTCGTCATTGATTTATCGCGAAAAGTATCCGTGACCCAATTAGCCTTGGCTGCCGGTTTAGCGCTGGTGCATGTGCTGGATGACCTGGGTGTAAAACCATTAGCTCAAATTAAATGGCCGAATGATTGTTATGTGAATGGC
>SYDV01000441.1 GCA_005801395.1 Planctomycetia bacterium
TCAACGGTCAGAGTAACGTTGATGCTTTCACCACGAGCCGTTAACGCTGCATTAATTTCACTGGTGGCAAATTGCGCTTGAGGAGCCTTAAGTTCAACGATGCCTTCAGCTGAAACGCCCCATGAAAACAGCATTCCAATTACAGCAGTTGCCCCACTCAAAAATATTTTAAATCGGTTATTTAATAACATATGAAATCCTCTCTCTGGCTACTGGCGTACACCAATAAACCGGGGGTGATCAAGATGTTAGTATATAGCCCATACCTAGGACTTGTTACTTACTTTATTATCACAACCAACGTTTGCCCCTAAACGATTAATACCATTGCCGTTCAGCCACCGGTCGGACCGCCGCAACGACTCAACTCCGTATCATTTCCCGAGCTATTACGCGTTAATTAAACCGTTGCCGACACCGCGCCCTTCACCGCAAAACATGCTAGTGATAATTTGGCATCCGAACCATCTATGGTAAGACGATCAGCATAGAAACCAGTACGTATGGGGAGAAAGGCGTTGACTGAAACCAATAAGTCCGTGCCCAGGCGTTGATTCATGTTACAAAGCGCGACGGCGCAGCGTTCCACGGCACCCGCATCGTCACCAACATCAATACCTACCGTAAGCTTAGTGCCTAGGTTACTGCTTTCGAGCGCAGCTAATAATACGAGTGCAGCACGTACCGCACGTTCCTGGGGTTTATCGTTGGAGTGAGTCGCAGCAAAAGATACCACCACTCCCGTGCCCAAAACGCGGTCGGGCATTCCTTCGTGAAGACGCACTGCATCAAATAAAAGCGGCAAAACTTGACCAAGAGTAACAGTTAATGCCTGTCTATCAATGAGAGAACCTTGGCTTTGGTCTAGTTCACAATACAAACGCGCACGAAAACCTTCATTACTTGCACCAAATCGCGGGCCTTGCGTCGCTATGGCATGTGCGACGAAACCTTCAAACGCTCTGCGAACAGCGGCTGCATCGCGTAGTTCGGTGAGCATATAATTAAAACTGTCAGCCAGCACTTTAAACTCGTCGGCCGAATTCACTTGAATAGTGACATCTAAATTTCCGCTGGCTACTTTTAACATGCCTTCGTGAAGGGCAAGAATTGGGCGACGCATACGCATTGCGACGATAAATCCCGCCGCCAAAAAGGCGACTAATGTTGATCCTAATAAGACTAAACTATGGATCAAAAAGTCGCGTTCTAGATTAGTAATGTGGGCTGCGGCAAGATCTACACCAATTAAACCAGTGACTTGTCCTTGCTGATCACGAATGGGCGCATAACCAGACAACCACCATCCCCATTGGTCTTTCACAAAATTCTCGTCTGCGCTCGGTCGAATAAAACCGTTCATTAATTGCGGGGACAGCGAGGCATCATACCGCTTTCCTGGATGAGCGATTTCTTCATCTGGATCTATGACCCCATTACGATTGCGATCCATTTCTTGTGATGCGTCACAAACAAATTGCACGATGCCAGATTGGTCGCTGTCAGGCAACTTAGCCATCGTGTAAATATAGGTCACATTTGGATTCGTCGCGTGAAATCGCTGTAATGATTTGACCAATTGATGAAAATCGGGGTCATCTACGGCTTTGGTGCCCATCGCAGCTAACCGTTGATGCATCGCGCCATCTACTAATAACGCAGCTGCAGCTGCGGTATTCGTCATTTCATCGCGGAAGTGCTGCGATTGTTCGGCAATCGCTTGATGCGAAATCATTAAGCCGGCAAGGAATGTCGCGCCACTACTCACTAGCCAAATAACAATGATCAACTTAACCACGAAACGTGTACGTGGCTTGCGCTTCAGCTGTTCCGGCACCGGCCGTAAACGCGTAGCTGACATATTAATCGCGGTAGTAGGCGGGCGATTCGTAGCCGTTACCATTGGACGGCCAGTAATTGCCGTAACCGTCCCTTCAACCTGACCTGCTGTGACGATTTGTGGTTTTTCTGTCGTTCCTGTTTCGGCTTCCTTGCCCTTGGCCATGCGCCTCGTTGTCACACTTAGATTATTCTGATGACCAACATCAATTGCTTCGAGTGCCACTAACGCCTCGCTGGCCGAGGCAAAACGTTGATCGGGGTTATGTGCCACTAAACGATCAAGCCAATCCGCTAATGCCGGTAAAATATTAGGTAAATTCTGACGTATGGGAGGCAACGGTTCTTTAACAATGCGATGCGCCATGGCCAAAGCATTGTCTTCTTTTTTAATCGGATGACGACCACAAGCCAATTCGTATAAAGAGACACCCAGGCCGTAGAGATCAGATGATTTAGTCGCATCTGCACCGGCGGCACGTTCTGGGGCAAGATACCGAACCGTGCCAACAATTTCACCTGTATTGGTTAAATCTTCGGCAGAACTGCCCGCCATGGCCAAGCCAAAATCCGCTAATTTGTAAACCCCATTCAGCGCTAATAGAATATTACCTGGCTTAAGGTCCCGATGCAAAATGCCCGCAGCATGTGCCGCTGTTAACCCAGATAATACCTGCCAAGCGCAATCGACCAATTTACGTATCGGCAGAGCACCGTCCTGACGCAATACTGCAGATAATGAACGACCTTGAACGTACTCCATCACCAAATAAGGCCCGGCGGGATCAGGATTATAATCAAATACCGCAACCACATGTGGCGAATTTAATTGAGCCAAGGCTTTTGCTTCAGTAGTAAAGCGAGCTAATTGTTCGGCGCGTTCCAAACGAGTCGTTTGAATTACTTTAATCGCCACCTGGCGATCCAACGAGGGATCAACGGCACGATAGACGACCCCCATTCCTCCCTGCCCGATACGCTCTCGGATCAAGTATTTACCAATCGTTTGCGGTTGAGCCGATAACGCTTGCGGAACAGATAATGGAATCTGCGATTTTTGCAGGTCGTACACGCTGCGTGAGTGTGGCGTTCATCAACCAGACGCAATGTGGTATTTCGGTGTTCAATGTCCGAATAAACACAACAAGCAGGAGAAACGGCGGTTATGCGTCCATCGGGTAACGGAGGCCCCATTGCTGGCGCAGCGTGTCTAAAATACGCATCAGCGCGAGAGATTCTGCCAACGGCATGATAGGACTTTCCATGATGCCCGCGCGCAAACAGCGTCCGACTTCCATCGCTTCATATTCGTAACCATTCGCCACATGGGGTAACGATATGGTTTCGTTACGCGTGCCTGCGGTCAACGTCGCCGTAGTCGCCTGCCAAAATTTATTTGGCAAAACAATGCTTCCTTCGGTGCCATCAATCCGTGCCTGTTGTGGGGTTTCGGTTTGAATCGCACAACGCAATGCCGCTTGACCGCCGCCCACATATCCCAAGGAGATTGCCGCTTGTTCATCAACCCCGGTCGTACCGATGTGTGCCGTGCCACCAATAGATTGTGGCTGAGCACCAAAAACCATGGCCGCAAATGCGATCGGATAAATACCGACATCCAATAAAGCGCCTCCTGCATACGCTGGATTCAACAAGCGACCGTCGGGTTCCCATGGTCCGCGAAAACCGAAATCTGCGGCAACTTGTCGCGGTTGACCAATCGCGCCTTCTTGCAGCCATTGTCGCACTTGAACCATGACAGGAAGAAAACGCGTCCACATCGCTTCCATTAAAAATACCTGTTTACGGCGAGCGACGGCGATCATCTGCTCAACTTGTTTCGCGTTCACAGCGATTGGTTTTTCACACAACACCGCCTTACCAGCTTCGAGACAGAGCAACGCATCAGCAAGGTGCATGGGGTGCGGCGTGGCAATATAGATCACGTCGACTGCCGGATCCGCAGCAAGCGCCGCATAGCTACCGTGCGCTGATACGCTGTGGTCAGGACAAAACTCAGCAGCAAATGCCTGAGCCTTTATTAATGAACGCGAACCCACTGCCACCACCTGCGCATCGGGTACCGCACGCAGTCCGGTGACGAATGCTTTCGCAATGTTACCCAAACCAAGAATGCCCCAGCGAATCGTTTTCATAGTGATAATCTAACCGATACGAGGTCACACGACAACCTGGGGAAAAGTGGCATGGTTGATATCGACCGAGTGTTTGAGGGTGATTTTTTTTTCAGGGAGTCCGGGAGTCCGGGAGTCCGGAGGTCCGGAGGTCCGGAGGTCCGGAGGTCCGGAGGTCCGGAAGTCCTGCGTGATCTGTATTTGCTGAAATGGGGTTCGTCTTTTTTGCGACTGCAAAAAGGCGGGGCCATTTAGGCACGGCAAACGTACGCTTAATTGGCCCCAGCCTTTCTGTAGCCGGGCATTCATCCATACGACGTCATAGCATCTTCGTGCGCCCAAGACTTCCGGACTTCCGGACTTCCGGACTTCCGGACTTCCGGACCTCCGGACTTCATAAGGTCACCAAGAGACTATGATCGGCCACAATTACCCCTAGATCTACATGCATGGACCTGACCACGTTAACAACGTCAGATACGTTTCCGCTGACTTGTACCCGTTTGGGCACCTGTTGTCACGGTCATCGCATTTATATTTCGGCCTTCGAATTAGCGCGCATTGCCATGGCCATGAGCACAACTCCACGATTAGTAAGAGATAGCCATTTAGAAGATGGCGGTAGACGCATTCGCTTTGAAGGGCCAATTGGACAACATGGACCACCAGCGCATCGCAAACCAGCGTGCACTTTTTACTCTCCCGTAAATGGCTGTCGTGTACATGAACATCGTCCATTAGCCTGTCGCCTTTATCCGCTAGGACGCCATCGCGTAGAAGGTATTATTGGTTATTATCATCCAACTAAAGCACTTCCGTGTCTATCATTATGTCCGGACGTAACAACCTTACCGAATAAAACGGTAGGTGAATATTTACAGGAACAAAATGTCACCGAACACGAAATAGCGCATGACGGATATGCCGCGTTAGCCTATGGAATGATAAACGCCGCTGTGGTCATTACCAAACACAGCGGCGGATCATTAGCCGACTTGGCAACCTCCTTCGCCGAATTACGGATTTTAGACGGCACAACTCTCGCGCAGCACCTTACCCCCACATGGGTTGATGCTTTAACCATTCCCGAAGTCGATGCGGCATTACCAGCCGCTGATTTTGTCGCCCAACATGGGCAAGCCTTAGCGACCCACTTTCAAGCCGTTTTCCTCACTGATCCCGCCGCCGATGCGCTTCAACGGGCAGCAAAAACTTACCTCTTATTGGCATTATATTTGAGCGTTGCGGTCGGCGCTGATCCTGATGTGATGGCAATCATCATTAACCAGAAAACCACATGATTATCGCTTTTTGCTGCCTCTTATTTTTTATTTACAAGCTTGTCTTATTATGGCCATTACGACAACAACGCAATAAACGTTGGTGGTTTGGTTTAGTGACTGCCGTCTTGGCTTTGTGTGGAATCATCTTTGGTTTATTAACTGATATTGTCGCGCAAAAA
>SYDV01000442.1 GCA_005801395.1 Planctomycetia bacterium
CTTCAATTTTCTCTTGCTCAAGCACCTGTAATACGCGTTGCAAGGCTTGGCGAGCGAGCGGATGGATTGCGCTGTTGGTGAACGTTTCCGCTAGGTGATTTGCTGCCGTTTTGAGGGCCTCTTTTCGGCGGACGAAATCCGTCGCAGGTACTTCTTTGCGCAGTAGCGTGGCGTAGGGAAGCACACAGGCTTGGTCACTTCGCAAATGCAGATCGGTCATTAATCCGCGATCAAGCAGCAGTGTCGCTGAATCAATCCCAGCAATTCGGGCACGTTCGAGTAAGGCCGGAATAATGGCCGCCGCTTCGTGGTCATCATTGGCAATTAATTGTCGCGCTACCGTGAGTGGGTGCTCTCCAACGTTGATGCGAATATTTTGTTCACGATCCATCGTGATAATGCGGTAGCGATGCCCCTTTAATTCCCAGGCCCAACCCGTGTCATCGCTGACAATACCAGCGCAGGACGGCAATCTGAGTCGGTCAATGCGCTCAGCTGCGCCGCATAGTGGCAGGATTTGCACGAGGAAAAAAAAGATCCAGCACAGTCGCATAGATGTGCGGCAGGTTAACAACCAATCGCGTTCTGGCGATGGTCGAATGCCGCTAACTCCAAGCTCGTCGTGGACAGCAGGCGGATCTTGGGCAACATTAAAACGTGACTATGGTTTATACAGATGGAGTTCTTTAACGTCAGACTCGTCTTCGTCGTTGTCGATGGTCATCGTGTCCAAGACTCAGCAGGATTATGGAAACCGTGTTCATGAAACGGTTAATTAAACAAAGGTGATGGAGTACCAATGCCGACAGTCGCTTTTTATCGTTCGCAATTTCGCGCGAGCCCGAATCATCGTCATTTAATAACCAGCACGGGGTTACCATTCTTTTGGTTGGCTGATCGAATGCACCTGTTGTTGCGGCATCTGCAACGCCCGGATATTGATCGCTATGTGCAGACGCGTGCTGCCCAACGTTTTAGCGTCATGCAAGTGTCGGCTTTGCCTGGACCAGATGCGATGACGGTGCCAAACGCCTATGGTTTGTTGCCTTTTGATGATGGCGATGTGTCGCAACCGGTGGAAGGTTATTTCGCTCACCTGGATTATTTTGTGCTGCGAGCAAATTTATAGGGTATGGCAGTGGCTTTGGAATTCGCTGATTCAGGTATCATCGGTTCTGCTATTACTAAGGAAAATGCCGTCGGATTTGCAAATTACCTCAGTCGCCGATATCAAGAACAAGCGATTATTTGGGTGTTGGGCAGCGGTGATGCTCTAGAAGACGCTCAGCGTCAGACGATCTGGTCACAAATTGATCAGGCATTAAAAACGAATACGAAAGGCCGACATTTAATCGCCTATTTGCCAAGTCGATCTGCGACCGCAGGTGCGTCCTGGTGTCAAAGTGAGTCGTGGTTAGATATTGCGCTCCAACGCAGTGGACCAGCTTACAATCCATTGGCGTGGCGAGCAGTTGAAGCGGGTTATATCGCCACGCCTGAGCGTCCGGTGTTGGATGGTGGGCCATGCGCAGAGGACCAACCGACCGCTGCTGGGGAAGAAGATGGACGATTATCCGCGCGGCAAATTCGCTGCTTAGTGTACACCTCAGTATTTGCCGGTGGATGCGGCTATACCTATCGTAATCACAGTGTCGAATCTTGTCATTTGGCTTCCGATACTCTCGATCATGCGCGCACGCCGTGGCATGATGCGCTTTTTGATCCGGCGGCGGAAGAATTACATTTCCTGCGTCTGTTAGTGGAGAGTCGACCTTTTCAGGTGCGCGTACCGGATCAGTTATTGGTCGCAAATCAGACGTCTAATCCCGTTGATCAACCGCTGGGAACTCGTGGCGACGATGATGATTTGGGAAGTGATCGCGGTAGTTACGCATTTATTTATAGTCCCGATGGGAGCCCGGTTACGGTAGATTTATCTCGTTTGAGCGGATCGATGGTGGTGGCAACTTGGTTTGACCCGCGTTGTGGACGGGGTCGTTGGCTCGGACAGTTTCCTGTGCGCGGATTACGCGTTTTTACTCCACCGAGTGCAGACGATTGGGTACTGGTTTTGGATGATGCATCACGCAATTATCCACCAGTAGGTCTCGGAAGCGATCGCGGTATGTCGATATAATAACGCAGGCACAGAGCCGTCCTTGCTCCTGGGGATAAAATCTCCATCCTTCGCGCCCAGGGAGTACAGTCCATGTTCAATCGTATCGCCAACCTCTTTAAGGGCTTTCTGAGCCTCTTCGTTAGCGGACTTGAGAAGCGCAACCCGGAAGCCTTGCTGGAAGTAGAAAAAGAAAATCTCCGCAAGCAAATTGGACAATACAATCAAGGGCTGGCCTCGCATGCGGGGTTATGCGAACGATTAATGGGTCAAGTAAAGAAATTGGAAACGGAAGAACGCGATTTGCGCGCAAAAACTACCGCTCATTTGCGAGCAGGTAGTCGCGATGCGGCGGCACAATATGCGATGCGTTTACAAACGGTGACACGCGAATTGGAAGAAAATCGTCTGCAATTAACCCAAGCAGAAGAAACCTATAAGAATTTAATGAAATCACGCGACGTAGCGATCACTGCCGCCAAAGCAAAAATGGAATCACTCAAAGGCGCAATCGAAGATATGAAGATGAAAAAAGCCATGGCCGAAATGACCGAAATGGCGAGCGGTATGATCACGGAAATTGGTGGCGCTGGCGACACGCTGAATCGTTTACACGAAATGGTGGAAGATGAACGTAATAAAGCTGCCGGACGTGCTCGTGTGGCGCGCGATTCGCTCGATATGAATCAGGTGAATATTAAAGAAGCCGAACAAAAAGCATTGGCCGATATGGCCCTAGCGGATTTTGCGGCCAAGGAAGGCATTACTTTAGAAGGCAGCGTAGCGCCAGCCACACCCGTCAAGGAAGCTGGACAAGCCGCGCCAAAAAGCATGGGACCACAAGCCGGGTGAAAGGAATTAAACAGATGAACTCAGGTACCAACACGGAAATTTTATGAGTGTGTTGCTACCAGTGTGGGCGACGGATTTAATTACTGCTTACGAAAGCGGAGCGACAGCCCAATTTATTATTGCGGGCAATGTGCATGATCGCATGTTGCTACCGTTGGGTAATGGCGAATTAGGTTCGCTCAGCGATTTTTTAATTAAAGTCATGCTGCCACGTTTTGACGTGGTGTTTAGTTATGACTTGGGAAATGGATTGCGGGTTGAGCGCGGCGGTGAAGTCATCGCTAAATGGCCGCGTATGAAAGAAACGCCGCATATGCCCCGGGCGCCGCGTGAAGCGATTGAATTATTGTCACATTACCTGCGTTATACCACGAATTTGGTGCGTATGGGACAGGATCGCATTCAAGTGGGCGTGCTTATTCGCTCGGCTGATTTAATTATGCCAGTGGCCTCCTTTGGCGCACCGGAATCAAACGCGATGGCGAGTCTCGTGCGCGATTGGGCAAGCGATGGAGCCATTGCCGATCATGCGGTGGCGACATTTTTAATCGCGGATAACGTCAGCGATTTACATCCGTTAGTGGCGGCAAATCCGCGCGCAACAGTAGTGCAATTACCCTTGCCGACGAGTAAAGAATTAGCTGCAGCCATGCAGGTATTAGCGCCGCGATATCCCAAAGCACTCAGTGCTTTCATCAATGATTTACAAAAACCGGCCACGCTACTCGCTGGCACGACGCTGAGTGGCACGGAATCCTTACTGAAATTGCGTGAACATAAA
>SYDV01000033.1 GCA_005801395.1 Planctomycetia bacterium
CATAAACGATCTAAAATCACCACGTCTTCGGCGCTTGATGCGATTGCCACTAAAGTCGCTAAATTTGCCTGAAAACCGGTGCTGGTGACCAGCGCTTCTTGATAACCAAGCCAGTGAGCCAAACGTTCTTCTAAACGACGATGACATCGCAGGCCGCCCGCCAGCAGTCGCGCCGCTCCAGCGCCAGCACCATATAAACGCAGAGCTCGTGTCGCGGCATTTTTTATACGCAAACGATTCGACGCGCCCAGGTAATCGTTGGACGCCCAATTGTGCAGTTTTCGTCGTTTGCCGTTTTCTGTTACAATTACCACTCGGTCATCAGGCGAATCAATCACTGGACGTTGCCGCAATCGCCCGGCAGCTGATAGCTCTGACAGTTCATTAGTAATCGACTGGCGCATTGCTGCACGGCTAGGAGGCGGTTCGTGACCCATGGCGGGAAGGGTTCTAGGGTCCAACCACCATAACGCCACCTACGGTATGCTTTCAATCATGGCAACTCGCTGAATAACGTTAGGGTTTGTTACTAAGGCATGATGGTTACTTCTGCTGTAGCGTTGGCGGTTAAGATTTGCGGTTAAGAGTAACACCTGCAGTTCACTACAACGTGCCATTCATTCCCTTGCGAATACAGAAATAACCATCTAAAACGCTCTCCGCTAACCTCATCATTATTCCCAGTCGAGCCCCCATGACGGATTTGCCCACCGCACCTGAGCACATGCCAGACGCCACTCCCGTTGGCGAATTGCTGACCATCCAGCCGAACGATCCGCTGCAAACTTGTCGAATCTGTCGCTATGAATTTCGTGCCTCAGCCAAATTAACCGGGAAGAAAATTCCCTGTGCACATTGCGGCGCTCAGGTTGAAGTAGTCAATATCACGCAAACAAAAAACGATCCGCTAATTGGTAAGCGTATCGGTAATTGTCGCCTGAATTATCGTTTAGGTGCAGGCGGCATTGGTTTGGTTTATGCCGGCGATCAATTATCCGTCGGACGTAAAATCGCGATTAAAATGTTGGGCGCCAAAGCTGGCGCGAATGAAATTTTAGTACAACGCTTTCAACGTGAGGCGAAATTATCCGCTCAACTTAATCACTCTGGTGTCGTGCAAGTTTACGATTGTGGTTTTGATCGTGGAGTTCATTTCCAAATCATGGAATTGGTTGAAGGCGGTACGCTGGCCAATTTAATTGAAACACACCAGCGCTTACCCTGGCGCGAAGCGGTTGATTTAGGTTTTCAATTGGCGCTTGCGTTGGATTATATTCATAGCCATGACATTATTCATCGTGATATTAAACCCGCGAATATCTTAATTACGAATGAGGGCGGCCAACGCCTTGCTAAATTAGCCGATCTCGGACTCGCCAAGCAATTGGACGATGAGCAAGCGCAAATGGGTTTAACCATGGAAGGGAAACCATTGGGCTCCCCTTCTTACATGCCACCTGAACAAGTGCGCAATGCGAAAGACGCAACCCGAGTGTCGGATATTTATGGTCTTGGCGCAACTTTATATGCGGCCATTACCGGTCACCGCCCATTTGACGGAAAAACTTCCTACGAAGTAATGGCCAATGTCTTGACGAAAGAAGCGATTCCGCCGTTAGTGACGATCACTGATTTACCGCCAGCGCTCAATGAATTCTTGCTCAAATGTTTAGCCAAAGATCCAGCCAAGCGCCCACAATCCGCCAGCGCGGTTGTGGCAATATTGGAAAAATTATTAAACGAATATGGACGTGCTGAATCGATCAAAACAACAACGCCAAGCGCTGCATGGAAACGACCAGAAGCAGGTCTTTCCGAAACCACTCCGCCAACCATTCAACAAGGTGGCACCGATCGATTCCGTCGCGCAACGACCAATCCAGAAACCGTTTCCGCCACCCCGGGAAGTGCTAGCTGGAAACGCCCATCAGCGAACCCAGCGCCAGCGCAAACCCTTCCCCCGCCGACAACCGCTCCGACGCCACCAACAACCGCTCCGACGCCACCAACAACTTCCGGCATGTCGCCCGCTATACTTGGAATTATACTCACCATGGGCGCGCTCATCGTCATCTTGCTGATTCTTCTCATTCTCAAATAACACGCCACGACTTGCCGTGGCACAATCAGTTGATTTGATTTATTTATGATTCATCTCGGCGTAAATATTGATCACGTAGCAACCGTGCGCCAAGCACGCAAAGCAAATGAGCCTGATCCCGTGTTAGCAGCACACCTGGCGGAACTCGGTGGTGCAAACGGTATCACCGTACATTTACGCCAAGATCGCCGACATATTCAAGAACGCGACGTTCGCTTATTACGCGAAACCGTCCAGGGCGTGCTCAATCTCGAAATGGCCGCAGGCGAAGATATTTTAAGTTTAGCCTTAGCCGTGTGCCCAGACGAGGTCTGTCTCGTACCAGAACATCGTCAGGAACTCACCACTGAAGGTGGATTACGCGTTGATGCCGAAGACCGCGTTTTACGCACCACCATTGATCGCCTAAAAGCAGCGGGAATTCTCGTTAGTTTATTTATCGAACCAGAACCAGCGACAGTTAAAATAGCAAAAGCCATTGGTGCTGATGCAGTTGAATTGCACACCGGCACCTGGGCAAATGCCTTCGCTCATTGTCGTGGGGACGAACATGATGAGCAAATGGTCACCCAATTGAGTCGACTCGAAGATGCCGCTGACATGGCCACAACGGTTGGTATTCGACTGCACGCTGGCCATGGCATCACCTATCACAATGTGCGTCTCCTCTTGCACCTACCGCTACTGCGGGCACTCAATATCGGTCATAGCATTGTTAGTCGTGCTGTGATGGTCGGAATGGAACGCGCCGTGTTCGACATGCGTCAATTGATTGACAAAGGTCCGGGCTAAAGTTTTACCGAAACACAGTCCAGCCAAGCCGGAACCAAAGGTTCATTATCGTCTCGGCTGGACTGTTTGCTGTTGTTGCGGGGCTTCTCCCCACACCTCGTGACACTAAGGCGCACAATGAAATCTTCCGACAGTAGGAAGATTTTGCACCTTAGTGTAACAAGGTAACTCATTTGGCACGCTCTGAATCTCATCCACTTAGCGCCCTCGTATCAGTCAAAAAATGCTATCCCAAATCTCCCACAGCATATTTCCGCTAGCATGAAGCTCACAAAGCTACAGCCTGCTAACCCTCCGGAGGTTTCCATGGCTCGTTCTGCCTTCAGCGGCTCCATCGTCGCAATCGTCACACCATATCGTAATGGTCAGGTCGATATTCCTGCGCTGAAAAAGCTGGTCGATTGGCACATACAACAAGGCACACAAGGCATCATTCCCTGCGGTACCACCGGTGAGAGCCCCACCTTTACCCATGAAGAACAACACCAATTCATTAGCGAGGTCGTGCAAGCCGTTGCTGGTCGCGTCCCCGTTATCGCTGGCGCGGGTTCCAATTCGACACGTGAAGCGGTCAGCTTAGCAAAATCTGCAGAAAAATGCGGCGCTGACGGTATTCTCACTATCACGCCGTACTACAATAAACCAACACCCGAAGGTTTATTCCAACATTTTAAAGCCGTCCGCGAATCCACGTCACTTCCGATAGTGCTGTATAATGTTCCTGGTCGTACCGGCATAAATATGCTACCTGACACCGTCGCGCGCGTGTGGGCCTTAGGCGGAATTGATTCGATTAAAGAAGCCAGTGGTTCGATCGAACAAGTTACGGACATGCTCCAACAAGGCATTCGCGTCTTATCGGGCGATGATGGTTTAGTCTTTCCATTCATGGCCCTTGGTGCATCTGGCGTCATCAGTGTCGTGGCTAATTTTGCTCCTAAATTAATGCGGCAATTGTGCGATGCGTGCGCGGCCGGAAATCTCGTCGAAGCTCGACGGTTAAATTACATTGTGTGCGAACTCACCAAAGTTGCTTTCAGTGAAGCCAATCCAATCCCGGCCAAAGCTGCTCTGGCCGCCATGGGATATATTCACGAAGAATATCGTCTGCCGTTGGTCCCCATGACGCCCGCGAAAAAAGACATCCTGCTCGCTACGTTACGTAAGCATGGATTACTCGCTGCTGCCAAGGCCTAAGGCCGAAGCAAAGCAGAATTACGAATGTCACTCACGTTAGCGGATAAAATAACCTTGGCCCGTTTGGGGTTAATGCCGCTCGCCGTCGCCGCTTATTTATATCTACCAATCACGCATTGCTTGGCGTTTTGGTTTTGCGGCTGGATTTGCGCGTTTGCTGAATTTACTGACTACGTCGATGGTAAAGTTGCTCGTTCACGCGGCGAAGTCAGTGATTTCGGCAAACTCGCCGATCCTTTTTGCGATGTCATTTATCGCATTGGTATGTTTTTAGTGTTTTTAATTCCAATTGCCGGTGTTGGTTATCCGGTGGCGATGCAGGGAGATGTTTCACCGCTCCTTAATACCGTCGGCTATACGGCAACTCCCACTCCGTTTGACGATATTCATCAGCTCGTTTTTGTACTTAATACGCAAAATGGCGGACAATGGGGCGCTGGACTCGTGCCTTGGATGCCGGTGGCATTAATGGTGCTGCGCGAATTAGTCGCTGGAGCCCTGCGGGCCATGACTGCATCAAGAGGTTTGGTCTTGGCTGCGCGTACCTCAGGAAAAATTAAAGCTTGGTTTCAAGGTGTAACACTCATCACTATCATGGCGTTCCCCGCCTTCTGGTTTCGCTTAGAACCCTGGCACCTAACGTACGCTTTTTATGCCACCTGGGCCTGCGCCGTATTGAGCGTCGTTTCGATCATCGAATACATTTGGGTGAATCGTTTGATTTTAAGTCAACTTTCTGGGCATAATCAGGCAACCAAAAAATAACCTTTCATGAGCTGTTCTCGTTAGCCGACGTCCCTCAATTACAGACGACATGTACCAGCAGAACAGCGTCGATGTTTTGCGATTAATCGGTACAGTTGATCTAAAGCTGGCCGCACTAATAAACTTCGGGCCGTTGCCGCTAAATCGTGGCCTAAACCTAACGCTTCACTCAAAGTAATGACGGCATCAATACCACCCAACACCGGACCATGAGGGAGAATTAATTTCATTTCATTTGGCACGCCAATCAAGCCTAAACGACGTTGAATCTCTGGCTCTTGTAATTGTGCGAGACGGAAGCCCGCCTTTCTCAAACGCACCCCAAACAAAGAAATAAATTTACGGCAAATCGAACAGGCTCCATCATAACACACAATGCCGCGTCGAAGTAATGCCTTGCGCATATTATTCACCCGGAACCGGATCGCCTGGGAAGAAGCTTTCAAACAAACCTAAATTATTACCAGCAAGACCCGAGGCTAACCAGATTGCTGCGCTGATGAAAATTAGCCCCGTAAATAAACGGCCTAAGCCAATTTCATTGACGGGCGAATCACCAGTAAAGCGTAATTTCCCCATCACATAAAACGCGATGATGAGCGACACCGCTGCCCAGCTAGAAAGGGTAAAATTACGGCCAATGATGCCCCAGCCCCAAGCTGTATCGCAAATGGTGAGGAATTTAAGCGCGGCAGCTAATTCAACTAATCCACCAACAATTTTAAATTCGTTCATCCATGCACCCGCTTTCGGCATGCGCTTCATTAATCCTGGACTCATGGCCAAGGCAAAGAACGGAAGCGCAATGGCCGAGGCGTAAATCGCCATGCCGACAATCGCACGAGTCCACGAATTTGTAACTACGGCTTGCGATAAAACCGCACCAGCAAACGGTGCCGTACAACTAAAGGCCGTTACGGCAAAAGTTAGTCCCATAATCAAAGCGCCGATATATCCACCACGTCCACCGCCGAGCGCATTTTCAAAACTGGAGGGTAAGCGAATTAAAAAAGCGCCGAGTAACCCCAATCCCAAAACGATAAACAACAACGCGATGAATAAGTTCGTCACCGGATGACCAGCTAAATTCGACAAGGTCGAACCAAACACTCCGGTAATTAAAACACCGAGTCCAACAAAACAGGCAATAATACCGAATGAATAAAAGGCCGCGAGCGGTAATAAGCGATGACCTGCCGAGGCCTGTTTTGCAAAAAATGTCATGGTGAACGGAATCATCGGATAAGTACACGGCATCACTAACGTGAACAAACCTCCCAACAACGCGAGTAGAATAAATTGTCCAATTCCATCGCCACCGCCGACATCACTGCCTACCCCACCTTCTGCAAATCCGACAAAGAGCGCCACATTGGCTTTATCCGTTTGACTGAAAACTTCACTCCAACGTTCCTCTTTTCCATTGGGATCAATACGCACATAGAGTGGACGGTTTTGGGTTGCAAAACGCTGTTGTTGCCACGCGGATAAATCATCAGTGATCCGTGGGTCTGGATCGGTATTTATCGAAATTGGTACACCGCGATTCCACGCGGATGCGACAATCGGCAGGCGAAACACGGTTTTATCCATTAATTGGCAATTTACACACGATGGTCCGGTAAAATCTAACAGCACCGATTTGCCAGCGACTTTCGCTTCACTCATCAGTCGTTCAATTTCACTGATGGACGTAGGACGATGCCAACGCACGGAACTCGTTTGCTCTTCATGTAAACGACTTAATTCACTCACCACCACTTTTTTAATCTGCGGAATTAATTCTTCGCGCTCTGCTATAATGACATCACGCAGTGCTTGTTGCAGTTGCTTGGGATCTATCGCGGTTGCGGCAGGCGTTCCTGCGACATTGCCTTTCACGGTTGGGATTTTAATGGTCAACGGAGTTTTAATGACCGGATTTAAGCAAAACGTTGGACCGCATGCCATATATGATAACAGCAATTTGGTTTCAACCGGCGCACCATCGGTAGTCGTGGGAATCGTGATGGGCAGACGAACAGTAACCGGTCCATCTGGATACACCATTAATCCGTCATGGTCTTTGGCTTTTTGATCTGAAATTAATGGACCCGCCGACACCACTGGTTGACCTGGTTGCAGATCTAGTCGTGTCGCCACGCCTTCTGGGGTTTGCAAATCTACGCTATAAAGATGAAGCGGATCATTTTTCGGACGCGGAGTAAATAATCCGATGAGCACGGCTTGCCCTGGGCTAGCACCGACCTCAAGCGTAATAACAACATCGACACTATTTTTTGAGAACGTCCCCAGCGGTTCACTGGAGACCACCGCTGAAAGCGACAAAAATAGCAACAGAGAACGTAGGGTTGTCAGCATAACAACCAGACGTAACGGCTGGCTGGTTACTTACCACCATTCGGTAGCTTGGATTCCTCGGACGTACGGCGAGCCTCACCCGTAAGACGAGCCATTTCGCGGCGGTAGAATAAGCCACCAAAGCCAAATTCATCACGTGAAGCTGCCTCATTGAGCAATTTAATCGCATCTGCGGAACGATTTTCGGCCAGCGCAATTTGCGCCTTCACATAGGCAACTTCTTGATCAGCACCCAGGTCATCAGCCAATGAGGCGTACTCTTTGGCTAAAGCTAATGAATGAAACGCCGGATCTTTCGCCATCACGGCCAAGTACGCCATAACGCTGTAACCCGCAGCACTGAATTCAAATTCTTTACGCGACAATACTTCTTCTATGAGATCTTGTGCGCGTTCGTATTCCACCGCACCGACACAAGCACGCGCATAGTCCAAACGATCACGAGCAAAGGCGGTCGTTACCTTTCGGGGTTTGACCACACGCTTACCAGGTTCCGCTTCAGGGAATACTTGCTGAAAAAACTCTACTGACTTGGCGTAATGCATGGCCTTACGCTCAGGCTCATTAACCCAGCGCCCTAAAGTCAAATGAAGTCGAGCATTGCATAATAAAACACTTTCATCGTTACCTTTCATTTGCTGCAATGCCTTGGTGGCGTAATTTTGCGCGGAAGTAAAATCAATATAATCTGTATATGCCGCAGTCGCCGCAGCCACTAAATCATCCGTAGATTGGGGTTCAAGTGATTCGATAAATTCACGCCAATTATGTCGCAGGGCATCTGGTTCCTTGCCAAAATGGCGGGTAAAAAAGGCCACGCTGTTACCGTCATATCGACCACCAGCTAGATTATTGTAAAATTCTTCAAAAGAACGGCGATACTTCCCATTATCCGCATACAGGAGAAAATAGATGAGCGACCAACCCTGCGGATAATATTGTCCAGTATATTGCTGTATTCCCTGTAATTGACATAAATGGGTTAGTGAAATTTCGCCGCGTTCCATCATGGTTTTGAGTGACCATAAACGATTGAAAGGAATCGTTTGCAAATGCATACCTTTTTCATCGCGTCGAGCACTTTCAAAAAAGACTGCTAATCCTTCATTTGCCCACGTCGGAATTTCGCCGCACACTTGACGAATAACTAAGTGAGTACATTCGTGAAAAAGCGTACTTAAGGTCTGTTCCGGAGATCCCGCATAAAAGGCACGAATACCGACCTCCGAGCCCCAATAAAAGTAACCCAGCGTGGTGTCACCAACCGGAATTTGCTTTTCCGCTGAATGTTTCATGAATTGTTGCTGAGTTGCATAGACTTCGACATTAATGTTTGTAGCGGCCGTTTTGACGCCAAAAACTTTACTCAACTCCATGTAACATTGCTCGATCGCGGTGCCGATTTCCTGCACTAATTCAGGTGACACATTACTCGTAATGATGAAATGACCTTGCGTGGTTTTATACTTCCAAGCATTCTTCCAATCACTAGCAAATTTAATTCGTTCACGTGCTTGCTCTTGGCGTAACTGAATACTTTTTAGTCGCGCAGGTGAAATCCATGTGCCTAAATGTTTCACGTAGCCTTTGGCTTTATACATCTCCGCTTCGGGCATCCATTTGCCCTTGTAAAGCGTTAAACCCTGTTCGCTCTTTTCCTTATATTCGGCAGTAACCCAACGTCCCTCGTAAAATACTTTATCGTTGAGTTGGGGTGCTTTGGCATCTCCGGCATCTGCTTCGCTGCTAAACGCGGACGCCATCAGCATCACTGCCAAGACCAACGTTTGTCGCAACATGCTGAAGCCCCTTACAGTTGAACGGTAAGCATCGCTAACCATCAAAACTAATCATCACACAAATGCCAGAGTTTGATTACCACACCGGATCGTCATTTCGTCTGCTCAGGCTCGGACGGCACAGCACCGGGAGCAGGACAGCTAAAGCGTTTATGTCGCGAGACTTCCGGCTTTCGTACTCGGCAAAGCTCCGCTCTGTCACCTGCTTGCCCCTCCTGCCTTCAGTCCTAGAGTCCGCCCTCCCTGAAAACGAGGCCTATTCTATGAAGCGTACCCACACCTGCGGCGAATTGCGCGCCAGCCATATCGACCATACCGTAATCCTGTGCGGATGGGTTCACAATCGTCGCGATCATGGCGGTGTTATCTTCGTCGATATGCGTGACCGCTATGGCCTGACTCAGGTGACTTTCGACCCAGATATATGCGGTGCAGAAATCATGAACGTCGCAACGCGTGTTCGTTCAGAATGGGTGCTGCAAATTACGGGCACCGTAAAAAGCCGTGGCGATAAGAAAAATGCCAACTTAGCAACGGGCGAGGTTGAAATTTTCGTCACGAAATTTGAAGTATTAAATAAAGCGGAAACCCCGCCATTTGAAATCGATGCCCACATCAAGGTCGGCGAAGAACCACGACTCAAAAACCGCTTTCTTGATCTGCGACGGCCGCACATGCAACACAACTTGCTGACGCGCCATCGCGTCACCAAATTGGTGCGTGATTTCTTTGACGCGGAACGTTTTATCGAAGTAGAAACCCCAACCTTGTGCAAATACACCCCAGGCGGAGCGCGCAATTTCTTAGTGCCCTCACGCCTTCATCAAGGTTCATTTTATGCTTTAGCGGAATCTCCGCAATTATTTAAACAATTGCTGATGGTCGGCGGCTATGATCGTTACATGCAAATTGCCCGTTGTTACCGCGACGAAGATTTACGCAATGATCGTCAACCTGAATTTACGCAAATCGACGTTGAAATGTCGTTCATTGAAATGGACGACATTATGGACATCGGCGAAGGCATGGCACGCAAGGTCTGGAAAGACCTCCTAAACATTGACTTACCCGCCAAATTTCGCCGCATGACGTGGGCAGAAGGCATGTTGAAATACGGCTCAGATAAGCCCGATTTACGTTATGGCATGGAAATTGTCGAACTCAGCGATTGGGCTCCAACGTCTGGCTTTACCGTGTTCCAACGCGCAATCGAAGACAAAGGCGTGGTCCGCGCAATCAATGCGAAAAAGAGCTGCGAAATTTTATCCCGCCGCACGTTAGATGCACTGACTGAATTTGCCAAAGGTTATGGCGCCAAAGGATTGGCCTGGATAAAAATCCAGGGCGATCCCGCCATTTCGGAAAGTTGGCAAGGACCAGCAGCGAAAAATATCACCGAAGCGGCACGTATTGAATTAGCCAAGCGCATGGACGTCGCTGATGGCGACGTGTTATTCTTTGGCGCTGACAGCAATAAAATCGTTTGCGCTACTTTAGGTGCCGTTCGTGTAGAATTGGGCACGAAAACATTGAAGTTAGCCCGTGGCGATGACTGGCAATTTTTATGGATTCACAGCGCACCACTCTATGAGTGGAGCGAAGAAGCTCAGCAATGGGTGGCTAATCATCATCCGTTTACTTCGCCGTACGATGATCACGTTAAACTCCTTAGCAGTGATCCAGGCGCCGTATTGTCGAAGAGCTACGACATGGTGCTCAATGGCAATGAAATCGGCGGTGGATCAATTCGCGTTCACGATTCGGACACCCAAGAAAAGGTGTTCAAAGCCCTTGGCATCGACCACGATGAAGCGCAGCGCAAATTCGGTTTCTTGTTGCATGCATTATCCTATGGCGCTCCACCCCACGGCGGCATGGCCTTTGGTTTGGATCGCATGATCATGTTGATCACCCAATCTGAGAGCATTCGCGAAGTCATCGCCTTCCCCAAGACCCAACGTGGACGCGATGAAATGCTCGATTGCCCAACTCCCGTTAGCGATCGTCAATTAAAAGAATTGGCTTTGGTCACGGTTGTGCCGGCACCAACCGCAGCCAAGGCCTGAACCTAGGATAGCCCTCACCTCTGCTAAAGTGTTGCCGAGGTGAGCAATCTCTGTGTCTCTTTGCTTGTGTGACCTGCTCATTCTTTTAGCGTTGTGGTAAGAAAGTGGGCAGATGTTCACCTTCTGCTCGATTTTCGCCGCACTAAAGGCCGTACCTAACTATGAATCCATTGCTCGATTTGTTAGACGCCACCACCGAAGCCCGCATTAGTAATCCGCAATTACGCCCGTCGGTGTTGGCTTCGTTGCGCTTAGCGACGGGAGCAAAGTTTTTACGTTCTGGTCGCCTTACCACGTTTCGCCACGATTTGGAAACGCGCGAAATAATAGCGCATGGCAAAACCGACCACACCGAAACCGACTTAATCCGCCTCACGCTGCAAGCCCGCGATCGCAATGAGATAGTGCAGGATGGTTTACTAACCGCTTACCCATTAGGGAAAGCTAAACGTATTTATGGCGTGCTCATCGTCGAAGACGCACAGCCCGACGTCGGACCCTTTTTGGCCGATATGTTTTTAATGTGGAGTGCCATCGCTGAATTTACCCATTTGGAAAAAGCAGAACTGATTGATGAAAATTTTCAATTACGCGAAGAAATTAAACAGCAGTTTTCTGACCATAATATCATTGCTGTATCTGGTAGTTTTCGTCGAGTATTAGAAAATGCCAAACGTGTTGCCGCATCCACCGCGACGGTGTTGATTCACGGTGAAACCGGAACCGGCAAAGAATTGATTGCGCGAATTATCCACGAAAATTCGACTCGGGTGAATGGTCCATTTGTGACCATCAATTGCGGAGCCTTATCCGAATCACTGTTGGAATCAGAATTATTTGGCCACGTTAAAGGAGCTTTCACCGGCGCTATTACCGATCGTAAAGGTCGTTTTGAAGCAGCTAATGGTGGCACCATCTTTCTTGATGAAATTGGCGAGGTTAGTCCGGCGATGCAGGTGCGCCTGCTACGCGTCCTACAAGAAATGGAAATTGAACGCGTTGGCGAGACTAAATCTCGCAAATTAGATGTTCGCGTGGTCGCAGCGACCAATCGTATATTAGAAAAGGAAGTCGAAAAAGGAACGTTTCGCGCTGACTTATATTATCGATTAAACGTTATTTACCTACATATACCACCGCTACGCAATCGCCCCGAAGATATCCCACATTTGGTCGAGCATTTCCTCAATCGTTTTTGTCAGCGAAATATCAAATTCATTGACTCAATCGCCCGTGAGGTACTAGAAATCCTTTCCAACTATCCTTGGCCGGGTAATGTCCGCGAATTAGAAAACTGTATTGAAAAAATGGTCGTTATGGCTCCAACCAAAGACATCACCCCGGACTTGTTACCAATGTCGATTATGGCCTACGATCCACACCAAGAATCGGATCAGTCCACGGGAAAGAATAACAACGCAGTCAGCTTCGAAACGCGGGTCGCTTCTTATATGCAAACCGAAACAAATGCCTGTCTCCAGCGAGGAGGCACGGATTTATACGATGTCGTTCGCAGTAAGTGGGAGCGTTATCTATTCGAGTCAGTGCTCATTTCCTGCAATAATAACAAGAGTAAAGCGGCGCAAATACTTGGAATAACTCGCAACACTCTCAACACGCGACTTAAAGAATTGTGTAATATGAAACTACAATGGACGGTCGAATAACGTACCATTTGGCAAAGCGCCTGCCTTGTTGTTCGGTTATCGCTTATAACACTAGAAAATCATTGTTTTTGTATAACATGTGTCCGATCGGAGCATGTCATGATTCAACTTCTTCGTGCGGCAGATCGCGGACAAACCAACATCGGCTGGCTAACCAGCTGGCATTCATTTTCATTCGGGGATTATTACGATCCCAATAACATGGGTTTTCGTAATCTACGCGTTATCAACGATGATATTATTGCTCCCAGTATGGGCTTCGGCATGCATGGACACCGCGATATGGAAATTATGACGTACCTATTAGCTGGTGCACTTGAACACCGCGATTCACTTGGAAATGGTGACGTACTGCGTCCTGGGGACGTCCAACGTATGAGTGCGGGATCTGGCATTCGTCACAGTGAATTTAATCCCTCTGACCACAGCCCAACGCATTTATTACAAATTTGGATAGAACCCCAGCGACCTGGTGGTACACCATCTTACGAACAACGACATTTTACCCGCGAAGAACGTCTGGGTCGTTGGTGTCCGATCATGAGTGGCGACAAGGACCAGGGCACAGCCTTACCCATCCACGCTCAGGTCACCGTCTATGCCAGCATTTTGTTACCGGGCCAAATGTTGACCCACAGCTTCGCAGCTGGGCGACATGGTTATCTCCATCTCGCAACTGGTACGATGACTTCGGACCTGTCACCGTCAGGCGACATTATTTCGAGCGGTGATGCGCTACGAATCAGCAACCAATCTTCGTGCTCGATTTCAGCAATAACCCCGTGCGAAATTCTGCTTTTCGATCTGGCCTAAGTTAAGTCACCAATTCGCCTGCATTCCGTTTTGGTAGTATGTTTGAGCATGTTTAGGCCTCATGACTTGTCGTGATCATGTCAAATCTCGACCTCTTGGATTGCCGATTCGGGTAGTCGATACCGCCTCATCCGACGTGCATAAAATCATGTTTGACACACTCGTCACAAATGGTTGCGACATCAGCATCAGGAACCAGACAACAAAGCGAAAGATGAACCGAATAACATGCTTATGATCTCTCCTTCGTCGCTCGCCTCTGCCTGTTTCTCACTCGCGCTTTTGAGCGCTTTCACAAATCAGCAGGTCGCCGCAGAGACTTCCTACCTTAAAGACGTACGCCCACTATTGGAAACCTATTGTTTCAGTTGTCATGGAGCGGAAAAGAAAAAAGCCGACCTTGATTTAGAAATCATCAAGGATGAAGCCACCGCATCACGTTCCACCAAACTCTGGCGCGGGGTTATCGACCAAATTCACATTTTTGAAATGCCGCCCAAGAAGTCCAAGCAGCCAAC
>SYDV01000443.1 GCA_005801395.1 Planctomycetia bacterium
GGCATGCACAGCGATTGAATCTGTAGTAGAAGCAAAATACGCCGTCCAGGGTTGACTATCAAAATCAGGGGTAAATGCCAATTGTCGCAATAATAAATCACGCGCAACAAGCGGCGGCAGAGTCGTCAATTTTTTGAGCAGCGGCCCATCTGCTACAACTGAGACGCAAGTTAATCGACGCAACAATTGTAAATTTTGTGGAATCGTTGCTTCTGCCAATAATAAATCCACGTCTTCGTCTCGCACATGCATATTTGCCAATTGTCGCATAGATAACGCACTTGCTAATGATCGAGCGGCGAGCAGGTCAACTGAATCCGCTACTGGCTCACTTGGAAAACAACGCGTGTGCAAAGCAGTTGATTCAATGACATCAAGTGCACTGTGCATCGTCATTTTTCCTTCCTTAACCGAACGCGACCATTGCAACGCCATTCCATCGGTTTTATCAGCATGAAACCAAACAACGTCTAAAGTCGTAGCCGTTGCCATTAATCCCAATAAACCAGAATTATCCAAACTACCAACTATTTCCCACGGCATCATCGCCATTCTTGAGACACCCATAGGTGTTGCTGATAACACCCGAGTTCCTGGTATTTGACCAACTACCCTACCTGCCTCGTTACCCAATGGTTCGCTCCACCACGCAGCACCACCACCCAATGTCAACATTAACGGCACATCTAAATGACGGCAAAGCGACAATAATGAAGCATGGCTATTTTTATCCCGAGTAAGTGACGGAGCTAATAAACCAAGTTCCCACCAGGTACAATCCGTCGTACCTATCTGCCAAACACTTAAATCTCGCGCTATAGTTTGAGTTGCATCATCGTTTCCTATAACGAATGGCAGTCCAATATTTCCCCAGCTAATTCCTTTCGGCCATTGTGCCAAAGTCGCGCCAAGGCGAGCCGTCGCCTTAATCATAATTTCGGCCGTGGATGGACTATTCACTGATGGAACACGCGGCAAGACCAGGATCGGGATATCCGGCTCCCACCCCCCGCTACCAAAAGCGTCAACCGCCGCAAAGCCATCCGCGACCACGACTTCTATCGCGCCTTCTAAGCGCGTGACCATGGCCGAAATATCTGCTTTTTGTGGCCAATTTGCTACTCCAGCGACGACCAAACGCGTTTTGTCAGCCGAGGGATGTCGATTCACTGCGGCTAAATTCCAGGAACGCTCACCAACACGCAGGACATAAGCGCCCTGTTGCAATTGATTAGCCGGAATAACCCAACTCAGAATCGTGGCGGGTACTTGGAGCGATAGACGCTCTTCGCGAACTCTGGGGCTGATAGAACTCACTACCTGATTTGCGCACAACAGCGCGATCTCGCTCATTAAGACTCTTCCAGTCAAGCGAACCGTCACATGTCGTGAACCATCATCGCCACAAAGCACCCACGGAAACTGTGTCGCCACCATCGGTTCAATCATTGGCGTAGTAGATAACGACGAACCTGTCGTCGCCGTCCACAACGGCGACGCAAAACACAGCAGCAAACCAAGCCACCAGCTCCGCATGCCATAGTCTTGGCGAACACTGTGCCAATTTAGTGAGAAGCTAAAATCGAAATAACCAAATAACGCTGTAAAATACCGCTGACCTATCGATTAGTTATGGCTGAGCGATCGTGGTCAAAGGAATATCTGTGACGACTAAGCGCAGACCCACCGAGTCTTGCGCTACCTGAGTGGCGCTATTGTTGATGGTCTCTGGTAGGCAGGCTGCTCGTGGCATGGTCCATGCTCCACCACACCACCAAGCGCCATCTTGATTGGTATCGGCTATCCACTCACCAACATTTCCAAGCATATCCGACAAGCCCCATTGATCGCGACGGCCACCCCCGACCGCCGTTGGAGTTGGGCCGCTCTCGGCGGCATAAGCCAGACGTACGAGATCGCGCGAATCATAACCACGCGCAGTTCCACGCGTGATGGCCTCAACACCTTCAACTGCACTGATTGCCGTATAGCGCCACTCAGCCAACGTTGGCAAACGCACCATGGCATTACGGTTTTCAAGCTTTAACCGTTCGTTACAGACAGCCATGAAACGATCACAGTCGACCCGACTTGTCCGGTGGACCGGTAAATCATCACCACGATGAAGACTAGGATTTCCATTACTGAAAAAACCACCCATGAATTCCGTCCACATTATTTGTGGAGTTTCAGTTTCAGCGAGCCAAAAAGATGCCGTCACACGAATGGGTTTACCCGCACTCGACATGACAGACCCAGCCGGCAAATATCGTAAGCGAATTTGATGTTTACCGATAGGTAAATCAGCCCAACGACCATAAGCATCAACGCCCGCAGAAACGCTCCACCTCGGCGTCATTGGAATACGCAACTGTAATGACAACGGCAATTGTGCCATATGATCGGATGTCAATGTCCCTAAAATAGAGACTGGAACTCTGGTCAAAACAACTAACTGAAATTTTACCACCACTTCTGGATGTTCATTGATCAAATCTCGCGTCATACTTGCCAACATTTCAACCGCATCTTGTTGATGACGAGTCGTCGGAGATTTCGATGAATCGGGAGTTGAAATAAATTTTTCAATTTCCCGTAATCGAGCCAATTTATCTGGCATTTCTAATGCCTTTTGCCACAAAGCATCGTCAATCGCAATGACTGTTTCTGCCACCAAACGATCAGCTTCAGCACGAAAAGCCTGATTGGCTGGATCAGCCAAATACGCCTGCATAGAAACTAAGCGAACTGACAAATCTTCGTGTTGATGCGCAGCATCCCAGGTTGCTTGAGCCAATGCCGTTTGCGCTTTACTTGCATGCGCACGTTCTCCAGGGCGCTGTAAATAAGCGCGCGCACGTTCGCTGCGCTCCACAGGAGTCCCTGGAACCGAAGCCGCTTCCCAAGCCTGATCATCCAAAAGTCGACGCAATTCGCGCAAGCGCGCACTTGCTACATCAGCATAATTGCCAGGCTCTTTTAAATACCGCTCGATTGCCACTATGCCTGCAGTTGGATCCGTAATCGCAAGGGCTGCTTGCCAACGCGCTTGATCTGCTTCGCGCGCTTCCTGTTTCTTAATCGTCGCAGAAATTCCGCTGCGCATGGCATTTGCTTCGATTTGCTTCGCCGGCATCGGCAAGGATAAATACGCATCGAGAGCAATTAATTTTTCGCTGTCTGTTTTTGCTAATTGGACTGTCGTCCACGCCTGTTCATCACGAGCACGAATGATACTGGTTATGGTACGACGAGCTTGTTCAGCTCGTAAAGCATCCTTCGTTTGCAGCGCATAATTTTTCAACGCGGCCATCCGAACGTCATTATTGGTCAGCGCATTAATTCGAGCAAATTCTTGGTCATCCATTTCGAGTATCGTCTGGTCACGCAAATCAATAAAGGCAGATCGCTGTTTCAATTCAAGTTGCGTTAACATTCGTTCGATCGCAGGCAAACGATCTGACAACACCTTCATGGCGGCTAAATCCGCTAACTGTTTTGTTGCCAAGGCTTCCGTTAAACTCTCACGCAAACTCAATACATCTTGGTGATAAAATAAATGTCCATCATTGGAGTAGGCATCCGCTAAAGCCAAACCCTGGGCCGGATCCTGAGCTGTCATGATCGCCTGATAGGAACTGTTATCTCTCCACATTAGTACCAGAATGCCAATGATCAGGATTGCCGCAGCGCTACTAAGAC
>SYDV01000444.1 GCA_005801395.1 Planctomycetia bacterium
AAAAAGTTCTGCTCATGGGTTTTCTGTTAGTCGAATGTGGCACTATCTTTATTTGTTTCCCACGCCGGCTGCAATGGATTGATGGACTTGAGCATGAATAAAACGTTAGCGCTAATGCCCAATTTAATAGAACTTCTTATTGAGAATTAGCAGTTTTCTTTTCCCAAGCGGGAAATGATTTCAATACTTTCTCGCCCCATGTGCCATACCACGCATAACCGTTTCGACGTTCAGGTGAAATTTCGCTAACTGACCACACAGGGATTCCGTTGCGATCACAGAAAAAAGGTCGGCCATTAGAGATATCGGAATACCTTGACCACAATAATGGCGCATGCACATCATCGATTAATTGTCGGTCGCTACCTTCTTCCTTTTCCGGCCATAATTTCCCCTGGATTTTGTTTTTTTGAAACCACTCGTGCGCAGCTATGATCGCTTGGCGCGTTGCGTTATCTGGGTTTGGTAAACGCATCAATAACATGGTAATACTAGCACTTTCGCTACTACAGAGCGCCGGCAATTCATAAGCTCGCGCGATGACTGGCACCAGTGTAACAGCGTCATGTTGCTGACACCAAACGGTCAACTGACCATCAATAACAATCTGGCATTTCAGCAAGCAAGCCACACCACGGGTTATCGCATCGGTTATACGCTGACGACCATCCGCTGTCACAAAGCCATATTCAGAATGAGCCGGGTCCACGATCGTCATTAATAATTTCAACACCTCCGTCATCGCATCATCGTTAAAGGTGATATGGGTTCCGTAACTATGATCACCTGGCTCTAATGGTGATCGCTGCGGCCAACCACCATTCGCATATTGTCGTGACAACAAAAAGTCGATCCCGCGCTGCGCAGCCTGACGATAATCATCCCGATTCGTTGCCTGAGCGACACGCGCTAATAACGCAATTTCACTATAAGTGGCGCCATTATCGATGGTCGGCGTTCCCTTCCAATCGCCATAACTCGACGCACCACCCAAGGAATCACGTGGATGTTGCGCGTTATAGGCCTTACACCACCCGCCCACGGGCGTCTGATAAGTAAGCAAATTATCAATAATAGCCTGGCCTTCTTTACTCGATAAATACTTCGCGTCCCGTTTCACTAAGTCTGCGCCAGTAAGTTTATCTTCAGCGGCGATGTGAATCACGCTCAGCCAGCAACTAACCATCATCAATAACAGGCGGACTCTTTTTCCGAAATATGGTGAACTTGAGTGTGTAGCAATGAGATCGCGCATGGTTTCTCTCTGATCAAGTTTCGGTCTTCTGCTCGGCAACGGTCATTAACCGTTTCTAACGTTCAAAGGCGCCCAAATCCGGCTGAGCACCACGGAAATACAAACCCACGTCCTTACCCGCATTTATTAAACCGCTTCCTTCTTTCAAGTGTAACAAGGTCATGATTGGTAAACTACCGTCTGCCTGTCGTGGCTCGTGTAATTGCGCCTCATCCAAACTCATAAAATCATGCTCACTCACTTGAACGTGATCGGTAAAGGTATTGTGACTGACTTCATTCCCCTTTTCCTGTAACTGAGTGATTAATCCTCGGCTGACAAGACTTACATTATTAATGATTCGATGTTCACGACCTGGAATATCGGTGATATTATCCGGCAAGCGTCCAAGCATATTAAAATTAGCGCCATTGCGATAAGCGGTATTATTAAACCAGTCACCACCAACGAGGTGATGATTCGCATAAAATCCGCTATTGCGATTAGCCACGGCGACACAACCACGCACCACATGACGAGGAACTGGATTGGGCAATCGATCCACTGGCGTTGAGCCATAGCCACCCACTTTAAAACCATTTCCATCCGCCCGTTTCTCGCCCGTTGGAGACAAACCATTCGCGAATGCCCAACAACGATCAAAGGTCACCGTTTCAAAGGAATTAATACAATCGTAACCATCGTCACTGTTATGCCACGCACGACAGCCACGAAAAATATTTCCAACGCTCCCTTTGGTTGGATGACAACCAAATCCATCCACGTTACCACCATGACCGTTATCAGACGTATAATCATAATTCGCCCACGCGTCGCAATTGAGAAATACATTATGCCCACCGCGCACACTATAAATCCCAATCGCCTGACTATCGTGCAGGCGTAGTCGCTCAAACGTATTGTTGCTGCCAATATTTTCACAGCAGATGGATTGCGTATGGTTGAGCATCGTCACCTGCACACCCGCCACCGTTATCCCCTGCACATGCACCCATGAGGCCGCAACAGATATTGCCGTCACACGTTGGTTAACGGGCTTTACGTCGGAGCAATCAAATATCGGCTCTTCGTTTTGGTACGCACAATAAAAAATGCGTTTCCCAGGTGTCCCACTTTTATCCAAGACCACCAGTCGCGCATAAAGACCTGATGGTTCCTCCATTGGATTGATCTGCATGCGATAGGTTCCACCGCGTATATAAATGACATCCCCAGGTGAAGCCGCTTGTTGTGCGCGTTGCATGGTGGCGAATGGAAACTCCTTCGTCCCCTTCGCCGCATCATTTCCCGTCGGCGCTACAAACCAGGACACCGCAGGAAACATGGGCGTGACCTGAGCAACATACGGTGCTAATAACGGCATGACGGATAATAATTCTTCGATGACCAATCCAGCGAAAACTTGGCCACCAACCGCTGATAAATGAGTTAAATCACGCTTTCCCTTGGTATCTGGCGGTGAAAATATCGCGCAACCTTCCGCGCCTAATTGTTCCACCAAAGCTTTCGATCGCGCGTGTAAATCAATCAGTGGTACCTGCTGTTCCGTTGCAACGGCTCTTGCTGCAGTCGCATAATCACTGAGCAAATCGACCAAGGTATCGCCGTTAAAAGTCCGCCGCACTAATGACGTCACCAAAATCGGCTGAGCGCCTGCGGCACGTGCTTCCGTAATATAACGCACCAAGTTCTCACGATACGAGGTTGCCGGATCGGTCTCACGCTCCGGACCTTTACCTGGGATATCGTTATGGCCAAATTGAATTAATATATGTGAAGGATGCCCCGCGAGGACTTTATCCCAATCACCAAGCGCGCGAAAACTTTTCGAACTAGTACCATTATGACCATGGTTAATTCCGCTCACATCACCGGTCAATCGATCAAGAAACGCATTTCCCCACCCTTGATCATGCGCCACGGTCGAATCACCGACTAACGCAAAACGGATCGCCTTGGGCGGCGACATTTCCAATGCAGAAAGGTTCAACGACAGGCTAAATAATAACATCACTAACTTACTCTTTGTTCGGCTCATGTTATTCATCTGGCACATAAAAGATTCCTTCGTTCGCGACCAGTATGAGCCGAGCGCAATGAAAATAAACAAGAACATTGGTACCTATTTACTACGTTAAATAATCGTTTTGTGTTGTCTCCTTTTTCACGCCAAAACCCACCGCTTGAAAATCCTGTCGTTTTACTTTAACGATCAGATCTTTGACTCACTTTAGTCGTAGATCGTAGGGAATCAGTCTCGCCATTCACTCATTTCTAGTTTTAATTAGCGGGTTTATTTTCTGCCGTTGTTCTATTCCCAGTGACAACGTGTGCGCGGCTTTCACCTATTCAGCCTCAGCCCACACGTCGCGCGTCAATAATGGGTGCACGACCTGTCGAGGAAGCTCCACCGTGATGGTGCCAGCACTATAAGCCGCGATTTCATACGGTTGGTACTCGACGGTAATACCTGCGGCGGTAATGAAGGGCAACTTGGCGGGTAATACATCGACGTGGAGTGCATGATCGCGCAGACGATCGTTCAGGGGAATGTTGTTCGCTTTTTTATAGGCCATCGTCAACAGTTCCGACAAGGCGGGTTGCTGTGCGGGTAAAATAATATCGTCGAGCGTCAGCACACGTTCTGCACGTAGGTCGAGTAATATTGCCTGCGTTTGGCTGTTACCGTGTGCACCTCCGGCGTAGCTCTCATTACTAGCGCGGCAACTCAGCAGTAGTGATGAACTCCAAGTACTGACAATGCTTCCATCGCTGTTCCACTGTTTAACCGATGCAGCATTGGGAAATTCCGCACGTGCTTGGGCGATATCCGCCAACATCAATTTATGACTATGATCTATGCGTGACTTCCATGAATCGCCGGGTGGCAACCACACGAGCGGCACGCTCAATAATAAACGCTCGCTAATGCGACGTTGCTCCTGGGTTTGTTGCGGTA
>SYDV01000445.1 GCA_005801395.1 Planctomycetia bacterium
AATTGGCTCAAATGCGGCGTGATATGCACGACGTTGTGGTTAGCCAGTTGTGATCCTGCCTATCGAGCTGGTCGCGGACCGGTGCGCGTTGCGCCACCTGATAATTCCATTCCACATTGGGTACTTCAACCGCCTATTGATTTCACGTACGTGTACGGTGTCGGCACAGACTTACGAAAAGATCGCAATCGTGCTATCGCAGAGGGTCGTCGTGATATTGCCCGACAATTACATATTGTAATTCGAGGCGATGACCAGGAAGTGACTGACATTGATTCCGATGATGACCTAGGAAATCAACCCATAACCAGTATCGATCATTTAGAAGTTCCTGGCATAACTGTCACCAAAGAATTTGAAACTGAACATTGCCTCTATTTACAGGTGTCTCTCAATCGAGAAGCCTGGGCAACTTCACTGCTGACCACCATTGATGGATTGGATAAAGAAATAATTCAAACATTAAACCGTCATCAGCAACAACCGGATATTGATCCACAAGCGCATCCGATTGGTTCCGCCGCCCGTCTTCATCAACGATTGATGCCATTAGTGAATAAACGCGAAGAAAAGGCTCGTCATTATCATATTGCCAGACCCGGTGGCTACCTCCCGGAAGCCCCGATGAGCTCCGCCATCCTACGCGAAAAATTAGCTCATGTGCTAGCGGCGGTCAGCGTAGACATTGTTGCCGCCCCAGATTTAGATCCGATTTTACCGCAATTAACCGCCACCTGCGCAAACCTTGGTTTACAAATGACTCCGGGCGCCGTGCATCCTCTACTGCGTCTTAAGCTGACGCTCAATAGCACGACTTCCGTCATTGATGGTATGGAGCGCTTGGATGGCAGTTTCCGGAGCACGGTTGAAACCGGCGACGGAAGAAATTTGGGCGGCATAACCATTACGCTGCGATCCAGCTCACTAACCAATACGGTTGCCCGCGACCGCTTAATGCGAAAAATTCTGGTTCGCTGGGCAGAATATTTAGATAACGATTTTGTTGCGTATTTAACGCATCTCTAATCGCCAATTATTTTGAGCTCCTCTAGCCGGTAGCCATTCACCAAAGTCGATGAACTAATATGCTTAAAATACTTAGAGTACCGTTTCTGAGGGAATGAGCTCTCTCAATCGCTTAATGGCCTTCGCTTCAATCTGACGTACTCGCTCTCGGGTCAGATTAAATATTTTACCAATTTCTTCGAGTGTCAAAACAGGAAATGCATCCATTCCATAGCGATAACGCAGAATATCTGCCTCGCGCTTGGTCAGTAAATTTAAGCGTGATTGTAATAAGCTAACATCTTCACGCATCCCAACCGCGATTTCTGGATTATTCTCAGGATTCCCATCTTCGAAAAATCCCGATAATTCCGAGGCATCTTCCGTATCCAGATTTGCACCATTAATTTGCGCCGTACGAATAATGCGCTGAATCAATTTGATGTTTTCTTTTGGTAGGCGTAGCGCCTTAACTATTTCTTTTACATCCGTGATGTGTGGCTGTTCGCGTGATAACTTTTTCCAACGCGCCACTAATTCTGCCATATAGGCCGGCACACGAATATTTTTAACTTTTTCTAATAAAGAACGACGAATACCCTGCTTTATCCAATGAACAGCGTACGTTGAAAAGCGGCACTCCATGTCTGGATCAAAACGTTCTACCGCACGCATGAGACCGATATTGCCTTCCTCAATGATGTCGAGGATTTGCATTCCTTGGCCTTCGTATTGGCGGGCGACACTGACCACTAAACGCAAGTTGCATTGAATCATTTCTTGCCGAGCAGCGCGATCCCCCTTCCGCAATCGTCGTGCTAATGCACATTCAGTTTCCCGTGTCAGCACGGAAAATCTCGACACATCTTTTAAGTACATATCAAGCATAGCATCGCGGCCCATGCAAACTCCAGTTAGGCGGCATTGAAACAGCATCACCAACGCATGCAACTGTTCACGTTGTGATTTGTCTTTTGACGAGTATTCAGCGTGCCACGAGGGCCAACCCCTCAACAATGACCTGTGGATTCACATGACGCTGTAAATCACCTTGGAGCCGTAGTACGCGGTTGATAATTTCGCAGGTCTCATCCACCGAATCCGTAGCTTCCTGACGCAACGCTTGCCGCAATCGCTGCAATAACTGATCCAGCCAACTCGCCAAGAGCGTTCGCTGTTCACTCGCCAATGTTTTCCCTGCGTCATCGGAGACGCGCTGTGGCAATTTTGACATTATCACGGCAATCACATCAAGTTGCAAACCGCCACGACAAAGCGCTTCTAACTCATCAAGCGGAGCGGCGACTTGAGTCTCATCTATGCCACGCAGACCTCCGTGCGCACTCGCTGCGCGTTGATGCGCCTCGGCGTGAGGAATACCGCGTTTCACCAAAATGTTGGCAAGTGCTTCTGCGGCTAACGGATTCAAGCGATACAGTTGCGCTCGCGAACGAATGGTGCTCAACAATCCGGCAGCAGCAGCTGTCGTCATGAGCAAAAATGTACCGCTGGGTGGCTCCTCTAACACTTTTAAGATCGTATTCGCCGCATCTAGTTTCAGGCGTTCAATATCAGGCAATATAAATATGCGACGCGTTCCAATAAGCGGGCTAATATAAGCCTGATCAGCCACCTGTTCGCGCACCAGATCAATTGGGATGTCTGCTAACTCACGATCATTCGGCAAAACGGTGCAATCCGGATGAGTGTTAGAATTCATTAAACGACAGGCATCACATTGACCACATGCATCGCCCGCCACTGGCTGCTGGCAGAGCAACGCTTGAGCTAAGGCTAAGGCAACAGTTCGTCGACCACTTCCAGGGACACCTTCGAAAATAATTGCGTGCGGTAAATGATCGCGCTGCACTAAGCGATTTAAAAACCGCACTTGCGCATCGTGCCCAATTATTTCACCCAAACGCATGATTAGGGCTTGTAGAGGAGACCTGGTTTTGCTGGCGTGGCACTCCAAACCACTGTCGCATTTCCAAGGAAAATGCCATATCGTGGGCCTTGATTCGTCGGCACGGGCTCAGAGGTCGTCACAATAACCGTAGAAGGCGACGTAGTAGAAACATCGCCTGGTAAATGTGCGTACAAAAAGGGTTTCCCGGATACCGGACAACAAAAACGATTTAAATAATTTCGGTCTGAAATAACACCACGTTCCCACAGTTCACCAATCGTTTGCGGCCAGACATCGTTGCGAAAAGCAAAATCGAGGACCGCTTTTCCAATCAAATTGAGAATAACAGCGCAATCGGCTTGATTTGCACCAGTCACCGGACGCCAGCCAAGATTAGCAAAATCGGCATAACCCAAACGGTCGAATACAATTGCAGATAACAATGTTTTATCGCGCCCTGAAATTGAACCTGCATGGACAACACCCGCGTCCGTTAAACGCTGATAATGAGTATCGGCAATCCAACCAAGTTGCACCTGAAGTGGTGCATCTGGGCCTGGCGCACGACCCTGTGCCCGCATTTCATCACGCAATTTCGGTTGCGATTCTGGCATCTTCGCCAACGCCATATACCAATCCATTGCTCGCGCTAAGTTCGCATCATTGCCGCCCGCCGCCGAAGATTGACGACGCAAACATTCCGCCACGACCAGCATCGTTTCTGGCAATTTGATACGCGGGAATTCTTCGTTGGCGATTGCTTCCATGAAATGTGCCGAAGCCTTGTTAACGAAAGCTAGATATTCCCGCAGCAATGTAATGCGCGAACGAACGATTCCGCGCAAAATTTCGCCTTTTTCATTGTCCTTAAATCTTTCCGTTAATTTACTCAAAATATCCTGGGAATTCTCTAGGTTGCCATCGCGCAACTCCATGCCAAAGGTCGTCAGACCGGCGATTAAATATCCCTCATCCGTTAATCGTGAGTTCGAGAATATGTCACGATAAATAGGCAGCCATTTTTCTAACGTGAATTTTTCACCAGGAATTATTTTGCGCGCCACCTTATCATTAACTTCACTATAGCCTCCGGTCAGGGTGCTGTGAGCAATTGGTAAATTGGCTCGGCAACGTAAGGCCCAGGCTCCCATTAAAGCAATTTTAGCTAATGCGGCAGGACGAGCGCCACGTTTGAGGTAGCACTTATAAGCATAATCGTAACGTCGCTCGATCGGAATATCGCCTTGCGAAAGTAAGAAAGATCGCCGATCTGGTGGAGGTATTCCCCGCGCTTTCGCGACCGATTGTGCAAGTTTATAACCCTTATCGATATCCACCTGTAGTTGTGAATTAAACTCCTTTTCCAACCATGCCTTAAAATCTGCCGTAATCTGTCCGTGAAATTTGCCTGATCGATCATCCCATTCGGCAATTAAAGCCGTAAAATAGGTTTGAGGATCTATTGCGACAAAATAATCATACTCACTAGCGCCAGAACTATGCCGACAGCCGTCGGTATCTGCACCCATATCCGCTAGCGATTCGCCCCGACCTTGTACCGGCGGAACCGACACCACCGGAAAACGATTATTCGTTACCGGTGACACCAATACCAAATCACGCATATCGATAGCGTGCAACGAGCCGCAGGCCAACAACGTTGGAAGCGCAATGGCGAATATGATTTGCTTTACGTAATGAAGAGAAAAGGGATTCATAAGCCGGGCTCCT
>SYDV01000446.1 GCA_005801395.1 Planctomycetia bacterium
ACTCACATCCAATGTGCGCACGGTGACATTGGGAACCTGGGCGAGGTGCGCTAAGGCACGCTCATCCACATCACCAACGACCAGTGAAAATGATCCGCTATGTCCTAACATTTTAGCAATAGCGCGCCCAATTTTCCCCGCCCCTAACAGCAAGATGCGATGCATAGGAGTATCTCCGACATTAATATACCATTGGTTACCCAAATAGGCTGTGACTGCTTGCCGTCCTTCCACTAACTTTGCCACACACGTTGCGATAATACGCATCCAAATAGACCAAAAAACGATTGACGGTTACACGATGAGACACGCGTGTACAAGTACAGCCAAGCGGTGATGGAGGGATGCTCGATTTGTTGTTATACTCCTCTGTTGTTATCCGCTTACTCAGAGGCTTGCCATGAATCAGCTCAATGCCTTTCATTGGGAAACACAACCAGTTGCAGAAAGTTTGGTCGCGGAATTAGTACAGCACTGTCTGGATCGTGCTCCAGCGGCTGAATTATTGGGCGACCGCTTGCTGCTCGAAAGCGGCACGCGTTTATTAGATTGGATTGATCACTTGGTGGTGCCAGAGCTGCCTGGATTGGCTGAACGATGTACATCCGCTGGTTTTCGTCATGTGCCCACACCTACCACACCTGGGTGTTATCGTCACCAAGCAGGATTATTTCCGACTATCGTGTTGAGCCCCCAGGGGTTCTATGCCATTTACCTAAAAGTAGAATCCGTGGTCGATGCATTATGGTCCTTACATGTGCATGTCCCAATAATAGGTGCCAGCGGCGCACCCATGCGTCGAGCACGTATTTGTCAGCAAGATGCGGAAATGTGGGTGATTGAACGTCATGGTTACACCGGGTTCGATACTATCGACCAACCCGCAGAGCGTATGGCTGCTAGTCAGCACCACGCAGAAGCATTTTTATTGCGTCAGCGTCACTTCGCGAATCCCGCTGATGGCTTTACCCATGCGCAGGAATTAATCGAATCCGCGATACGTGATTTAGGCATGGATCAAACTTGTGATCGTTTTTTTGCCGCTGAACGCGCCTATTGGCAACAACGTAATCGCGCGGCGCGCGTGCAATTTGAGCGTCAGCAGCGCATTGGTTTTGGTTGGGCGAATCACGATCACCATACGTATCGCTCATCACGGCCATATTTTACTCATCTGATACGTGTTTTTGAAAGCCTTGGATTTGTTTGCCGCGAACGATTTTACCCAGGGCATAATGCCGGTTGGGGTGCTCAGGTATTAGAACAGCCAATGACTGGCCTGGTTATTTTTGCTGACGTCGACATGAGCGAGGCCGAAATACAACGTGATTTTGCGCATGAGCCATTTCCATCGGAACCAGGACGACCATTAGGCACCGTGGGATTATGGTGCGCCTTGCATGGTGAATCATTTCTGCAAGCCGGCATGCACCATTTAGAGGCGACCTTTGCCTACACCCAGGCGCGTGAACAGTTGGCGAAGCTCGGCATTAATTCCATGCCGCCATTTACCGATTTCCCTCATCTGCGCCAATGTTTTACCCAGGGTGAACAATGGCAGGTAGACCCAGTTCGCATCGAATATTTAGAACAGAACAAATTAATTACGCCAACCCAAGCTGCGACTTTTCGCGCCAATGGCGCGATCGGATCGCATTTAGAAATATTGGAACGAAATCAAGGCTTCAAAGGGTTTAATCAGCAGGGGGTGGATAAAATAATTGCTGGTACTGATCCTCGTCATGTGCAATGAATGATGCTACTCGTTGGTCGTCATTACGATGAATCGTGTTCGTCGTGAGTGTAACTTAGCCGTAGGATAAACGGTGATTATTTTCAGCTGAGTCGCTTCTTTGATCACAGAATTTTGCGCCGAAATCTTGGTGTTAATTTTCCCCGCCAAATGGTTTCCAAAGTTTTTACGAAAGCATAAAAAACTAGGTAACTAGCTGAGAGAACCATCAGTGAACGAAAGGCGCTAAAAGTAACGAAACAGGCGGCTTGTGATATCACAAAAAGAAGTGCGACTGAGCCAAAAGATGGCAGAAATTATGTCGATATTGACTTAAACTTATAGATTAGACCGCTGGTGGAACGTTAGTGTCCGGATTGTGGTATGACCAATCGTCCGGCACACGTGAAAAGCAAATATTTACTGCGAAATAGCCGAGTTTTGACCTAATGGAAAGCAAACCAACGGGAGGTTTACGTGTGGAAACTTTTGGCGTTCGAATGATTTGTCGTCAGCGACAGGCCTTCACGTTGTTCGAGGTGTCGCTGTCGTTGGCGATCATGGCGTTTGGCGTGGTGAGCATGCTCATGCTTTTCCCGCAGGGCATCAAAGCAGAACAAATGGCACGCATGCGTGTGATCGCAGGGATGAAGGCGCAGGAGATTATTGATACGTTTGCCAATAGTTCGAACGCGCAACCGTCGACAGAAACAGAAGCTCCCAATGCTTGGGATGTGGCAGCGAGTTATCGCGTCATGAGTCCCGATTTAGAATCTCGCGTTAGCACACACCGATATGGCATTATGCCAGTACCCGCAGGAATTGCGCGACGTCTTGAATCAGAAAATAATGAGATCGCAGATATTCTTTCTCAAGGCGGACAATTATTTTATTCACAGGCCAGCGGTACCTCGGGATTAGAAGAAGTAAAAGAGAGTCGAGTGTTGAAACAGCCGGATGCGTTAACTCAACGATTGGTGTTTGCCGTAACGGGTTTTGCGCAGTCGAATAACATCAATTATTTACCACAAAAAGCCTGGCCCTATTATAATGCGTATCCTTCGCCGCCCGGACATGGTGAGAAGAAAGCGCAAAATCAGCCAGCGGATGCAGTAGATCCGACTTATTCTTTTTCTTATAAAGGCGTTCGCATTGCTCTATGGGAAGGGGTAGGCGGTGGCGGTCCCGATAATGGTTTAGGCACTACCGATGTGGACATCGCGACGGTTTTTCAGTCAAAGGAAGGCAGTCCGAGATTTGGATATCGCCCGTACGGACTCGGTCCTAATCCACAAGATGAAGCGGGCGCCATACGTTACGTGCAAAGTGCATTGTGGTATGTCATGCGCAAAGGTTTGGGTGCGGAATGGTATGTGCCAGATGGGACGATTGATATAAAAACGAAAGTTATCGAACGCATGAGCGCATTTCGCAATTTACCAGACAAAGACTGGTGGAAATACGTACAAGCCTTTCGCTTTCTTTCGCACGCAACTGCATGCATGACAAGATGGAAAAATATAACGCAGTTAGGTGGTCAGCCATCGAGTGCCGTGGGTGTTCTCATTCCTCCGAGTGCCATTC
>SYDV01000447.1 GCA_005801395.1 Planctomycetia bacterium
ACCACCTCGCGCGCTTATTTTCCACAAGAAGGCGCTGACCTCTTTAATAATAAATCGCTGACCATTATGGATTGGATTAAGCAATACACCGATAATCAGGATATTAATAATATGCGCTCCATGCTCGGGCGCATGTTATTCAGCGGCGACGATGTGAAAAAAGAAGTCGGTGTGTTGTCAGGCGGTGAAAAAGTCCGCTGCCTGTTATCGATGGTGATGTTACAAGAAGCCAACGTGTTGGTGCTCGACGAACCCACCAGTCACTTAGATATGGAATCAATCGAAGCGTTGCAAGAAGCCCTCGAAGAGTTTATCGGCACCCTCATCGTCGTCAGCCATGACCGCGAATTTATCGACAGCGTCGCCACCCGCGTCATCGTCATGGAAGACAACGCCAACGGCTCACCGAAACTCACCGACTGGAAAGGTAATTACCGCGATTACCGCATGGCACGGGAATTGGAGTAATTGCATTCCTGGGAACGCTAGGCTCCAGCCTGGCTGCGACTGATGAGAGCCAGGCTAGAGCCTGGCATTCCCAGGAGTTGGCATCCAGACAAATGTCCGGATGCCAGCTGACTATACTTTTGGGCCAGGTCACTCAGGAGCCACCGCTTAGCACCCCCACTTGCTAGCTATACAGGTATCATACCATCCCCGCCCCATGTCCGTGTTCACCCGCCTATTGTCATTCGGCGTCACCAAGGGTCTTGCAACCCTCTTGGTTTTGGTGTTGTCCGTTATTGGCGGAGTACGGACTGGTTTTGATCGACTCTCGCCACCATTGGATGAAGTGCGATCGATGTTGGTGTTGCACCATGCCAATACCAATGGGGTTAAGACGGCGACACAGGATCACCTGATTAAACCACGCTTTGTAAGCCTTTTTCAAGGCGACGCCTGTTTGTCGGTGTCTCAGTGGAATCAAGATCACCTACGTGCACCCAGCTCGTTATTAGGCTCGGCTGGTGGACCGCGTGCTCCGACTTTTCGCGCATAAATAATCGCGCGCTTAGCACCTGATGTGGTTTACAATAATCACCTCGGGTTTTTTTCTCTCTCTCTTAATCTCTCCCCTCAACCCACTCCATTCGCGTACCTCCAGCGCTCAGCGCTGGTGATTCCCTAAGAAAGTTTCCCATGTCCCGTTTAATCGCTCTCGCCTCATTATTAATCGTCGTCACAACTGCTATGGCAGAAGACGGCGGTCCAACCTCGGCGCCAAGCGCGCCGGCTGTCCCTCCAGGCGGCGTTCCCGGCGGCCAACAAGGCGGATTCGATCCGTTTATCCTGATCATGATCGTCGGTATGTTCCTATTTATGTGGTTGTTGGTTTTCCGCCCACAGAAAAAGGAAGAAGCTCGCCGAAAAGAATTAATCAATTCGATGAAGCCAGGCCACCGAGTCATCACCATTGGTGGAATCCACGGTGATGTGGTGTCGGTTGGCGAGAAGGAAGTCGAACTCGCCGTCACCAAAGGTGATAAACCCGTCATCATGACCTTCAATCGTGGTGCGATTAGCACGAATGAAACCTTAGCTGATCAAGCTAAAGCTACTAAGTAATTTTTTACCTCCTTTAACCATACGGATAATTCTATGCTACGTCGTTTAATTGTCGTTTCGTTAGTAATGCTGGTCGCATGTTTTTTGATGTTCCTCCAAAACAAAGTGATGGTTGGAACACAAGAATTACAACCACTGCTACAAGTACTACCAACGCCGGAAACCACACCAGGGGAACGCACCTACAAAATCACGTTTAGTGATCTAAGTGGCAATCTCGTTTTAAGCACCGCTTATGAAAAGACGGTGCTGGAAAAACGCTTAGCCGGCAACGAACGAATACCGAAAATTGCCTACAGTAAACTCAGCGATGTCACTGCCGACCATGCACTTGAACTGACCGTTGGCCCCGATGTACAAGAAGATGATTTACGTCGCCGTTTGCAGGGCTCACCCTTCAAACGACCTAATGAAACTAAGAGTTTTTTCTATGTTCATCCTGGTATCGATTTACGTGGTGGTGTTGAATTTATCTGCCAATTACGCAATGAAGACGGACAATTGGTCGCCGCCGATGATGAAGTCATGCATGTTTTACGCAGCCGGTTGGACGAACGCGGATTGACCGAACCCGTGGTCACCAAAATGTCGAATGGTGATGTCCAGGTCGTTATTCCTGGTGGTACCCGCGCCGATGCAGCTCGTACACGTAAAGTATTAGAAGACACCGGCCGCCTTGAATTCCGCGAAATTTTAGAGGAATATCCGTATGTCCAATTAGGTACGCCGGATGCGAAAGTCGCAGCAAAACCAAATGGTGGGTATGATTTTCATGGTGACGCCTACCGCAATCGTGGCGATATCGTCGCACCGAAACGCGTAGAACCCGGCTTCCCACACACGCATTTTTATCGTTTAGGTAAAGCCGAATTATCGGGCCGCGACGTGAACTCCGCTAGCCAAACATTAGATCAAGGTGAACCCGCTGTTTCGATCACTTTTTCTGCCGCTGGCGCGACAAAGAATGAACAATTTACCACCCGTTTATTTCAAACAGGTCCCCACGGTAGCAGCGCTGGGACTGGACGCCTTGCCATTTTATTCGATGGCGTGGTACAATCCGACCCAGTCGTTCGCAGTCCTAGTAAAGGTCAATGTTTAATTACTGGCCAATTTACCCAGGATGAAATCGAACGCTTACGCACCTCCCTGCGTGCAGGTTCTTTGACGGTCGTACCAGAGGTTATTTCTGAACGCGTCGTTGGCGCTACCTTAGGCGCAGAAACCGTTGAACGCGCGATGTTCGCTATGATCGCTTCCTTTTTTGCCATCGCTTTATTCATGGGCGTTTATTACCGCCGCTTAGGCAATGTTGCTAATTTATGCTTGGCCGTCACTACGGTGCTCATCTTTGCTACGCTGACGATTTTCTCTGCCACGTTGACCTTACCTGGTTTAGCCGGATTAGTGTTGTCGATTGGTATGGCGGTCGACACCAACATCTTGGTGTTTGAGCGTATTCGAGAGGAACTACGAGCGGATAAAGGATTACCTTATGCCGTTGAACGCGGCTACGAGCGCGCATTTCTGACCATTTTTGACGCGAACTTGACCACCTTTATTACCGCGTTGATTCTCTTTTATATTGGTTCAGGTCCAGTGAAGGGCTTCGGTTTGACCCTGATGATCGGCTTGGCCATCAATATGTTCAGCGGTGTTTATGTTGGTCGGTTGATTACTGATTACTTAACTAAAGGACGTGAAACCGTCACCATGGCAAGCTGGATTCCACCCATCAAATTGCCGTACGTTGCTTGGCGTTTTTATGGCTACACCTTCTCTGGTCTAACCGGACTCATGGGTCTGTGCTATTTCATGTTCGGTCATTTGCTCACCAATAGCAGCTTTCAGCGTAATTTCGACATCGACTTCACTGGTGGCAATATGGTACAAGTGATTTTCAAAGAATCACAAACCTTGAATTCTGTGGAAAAAGCTGTGCAAAGCGCACTCGCGACCCAGCGTGATAAATTACCATTATTGGATGACATTCGTCCACAACCCTATGTTGCCAACATCGGTGATGATACGTCCAGTTCACGCCAATGGGTTTTCCGCGGTCGTGACGAAATCGGTTCACAATTAGAAGCCCAGCGCACTGTCTTAGAAGAAGAACGCGCTGAACTTGTACGAGCAGCCAATGCAGCGCGAAATGCAACTCCTCCAAATGATGTAGAAGCGCGACGGATTGATAAATTAATTGAAGCGAAAGCCGTCGACATTCGCGGCTTTCAAAAACAAATACAACAGCGCACAGCCGAATTCCAAAAACAAATTGGTTTGGCATTCCCAGGCGCCATTGCCGCTGAAGGTGACGAAATTCGCGCAGCTAGTTTCGCTGATAAAAAATTGCGCATGACCCTGACTACGATGGCCACCCCCACAGCGATGCAATTGGATCGCATCACTACGACACTTAAAAAGCGTGACGAACTGGCCGATATTACTTTAGTCCCTGTCACTGATCCGCTCCCAGGATTCACACTTGAAGCAACCTACCGTTCAGAGCCATCTGGCTTAGGCCAATTTCAAATCGATGATCCAGCACTCACTCGCCTAGCCTCCTTAATTGGCAACGGCATGATTGATGATCGCACTCGTGGACAAGCTAAAGTAGCTTTCGAACTAACGAGTTCGACCACGCAATTAGCGGCAAAAGAACGCATTACGGTCACACAGCCTTATCCTTCTAGCGAACACTTTTCAGGACAAGTCGCTGACCAAATGAAAATACGCGCTTTAATCGCAATTTTACTCAGCATGTTAGCCATTATGGCCTACGTCGCTGCTCGATTCGAATTCCGCTTCGGCATCGGATCGGTTATCGCTTTATTCCACGACGTCGTATTAACGGTTGGTATTCTTTGTATGCTTGGCGTACGCATCGATCTTAACGTCATCGCTGCCATCCTCACGATTATCGGCTTCTCGATCAATGATACCATCGTGACCTATGATCGTGTCCGTGAAAATATAACGCTCTTGGTTGGTAAAACCTTAGCTGAAATCATCGATATCTCGATTGCGCAGACCATGTCACGAACGGTACTGACAACCGGTACGGTGCTGTTGACCGTTATCGTACTGTACATCTATGGCGGCGATGCCCTGAAACCATTCGCATTAACCCTGATCATCGGGTTCACCTTGGGTACTTACTCATCGGTGTTCGTGGCTTCACCCTTGTTGCTGACCTTCAAAAAAGACGAACCACCAGCACCGCCCATTGATCCAAACGCCCCAAACACCTTGATTAGCGATCAGCCAGGCCAACCAGCTGCTGCGAGCTAATCCGTCGCCATACTAGACCGGTCCCAGCCTCTGATTGGAACCGGTCTAGTTGGCTATCGCGGTGGCGAAGGCGAACAGCCCTCGCCACCCTTGTTTTACACGGTTAGCCCCACATAATCTCCCCGCTTATTCAGATTCCGTCGGCCCTTTTAGGGCTTAGACAACACCCTTTTTGGAGTACCATTTTTTGATAGGTCGTCGCCGTAGCCGTATGCCCCTCCCCTTGCCGGAAAATACGAACCGCGCTCGGGTCAATGATAAGATTCGCGTTCCCACCGTCCGATTAATTGACGAAACAGGCCATCAGGTTGGCGTGATTGCCATCCACGAAGCGCTGGTTCGAGCACAACAAGCTGGATTGGATTTGGTCGAAGTTTCACCAGATGCCAAACCACCGGTATGTCGTATTCAAGATTACAGCAAATTTTTATTCGAACAGCAAAAGAAAGATCGCGCGGCTAAAGCCAATGCGCATAAGTCAGAAACAAAAGAAGTTCGCTTACGCCCAGGCACTGGCCAAGGCGACATCGATATTAAAGCCAAGCACGCTCGTGAATTTTTAGTCGACGGGCATAAAGTATCGATCCTCTTACAATTCCGCGGTCGCGAAATGAGCCACCGTGAATTAGGCCTGGAAATGATTCGTAAATTTGCGGCACAGTTAGCTGATGTTGCCAAAATCGAACAGGAACCACGCCAAGAAGGCAAGCGCATGTTTGCGCTTTTGACTGCCGTCAAACACTAAATAACGGCAAAATAAATTAAATAAAAAACGGTGGCAAACCCTATTCGCCACCGTTTTTTTTATTCGCGCGCGCGGGTGAACAGCCAACCAGCAATTACAATGCACGCCATCATAGGAAATTGAACAATAATGGATGGTAGCACCATATAGGGATCATTAGGATAAAATTTAGAAGCAAACGCCACGGCTAAACCGTTATTCATGTAAATAGCCGTGCAAATAAAAGCGACACCTTCGCGTCTTTCAAGCAAACGCCCCTGTAACCAACCAACACTAACGAATAACATAATTGCGCCTGTCGTTAAGCTCAACGGCAACCATAAATCAGCCATTGGTATATGCGACCAACTAGGACGATTGACCACTACAGCGACAAAAATCAATACACACACGCAAGCTATTGAGCAATGTCCCCAATGATCATAATAGCGTTCTATGACTCGCGGCAGTGCCGCACGCATCAACTGAGCAGAGATAAAGGGACAGAACAATAATAATCCAACATAGCTAGCCTCGTGCAATGAATCCGAGAGCGTCATCGAACTTCCGGTGCACAACGCTAAAAACAATGGAACACTGAATGGAACAGCAAGACTACCCAACAACATAAGCATGAGCGCCGTCAAGCGATTCCCATGATATAAATCCGCAAATGCCATACTGGAAAAACCTGCCGGCATCAAACTCATAAGCAAAATCCCTGGAGCCCATTGAGGTGCAACCAACCAAGTTAATCCCCAAGCACCAAACGGTAGCAGCACCAATTTAATGGTACTCAACCACCCCAGGCGCCACCAAACACCACGTTGCGTCATCGCGTCCGCAATATCACGCGGAGCCACCTTAATGCAGGAAAAGAATAAGATGCCGCCAAGCAAAATTGGGATACTTGGTCGCAACCAGGCGTAATCACCCGGCAACACAAATCCGGCAACCAACAACACGTACGCCGTAATCCAAAAGCGACGACCAAATAGGCTAGCGAGCACAGCACATCCGTAGGTGAACGGCTACCTTGCGCCTGGGCGGTCAGAGGCAATGGGAGGAACCCCACTTCGGACCTGTGCATCGAGCCACAACGCCCCATTTACCCGTACCCCCTTTAGTGGTATTCCTAGTCTCAGCTTATGTCGACACCTACTGAATCTGAACACTTGCTGTTCGGAAAAATTCTCGTCGAACGGAAACTGATCACCGAAGGTCAGTTGGAGCAATACTTACGTTTGCAGGTTGCCGAGGTCGAAATTGGTCGACCACGTCGCAGCTTAGGCGACATCATGGTCGAAGTGGGTTGCCTCACACGCGAACAGCTTGACCAAACCTTAGCCGAACAACGTAAACGACTAAAATATTTAGTCGTCGGCCCCTACCACATTGTTGATAAATTGGGTTCGGGTGGCATGGGCGCGGTCTACCGTGCACACGTGCCTGACTCAGGTGTTGAAGTGGCGTTGAAATTGCTGCCAAAACAATTGTCGATTGATCCTAATTTCCTCATGCGCTTCCGTCGTGAAGCCAATGTCGGCATGGAACTCAACCATCCGCACATTGTTCGCACCATCGATTTTGGTGAAAGTAAAGGCACGTATTATATTGCCATGGAAGTGGTCGAGGGCGGCACACTCGAGCATCATTTAACCGTGAGTGGTGCAATTCCCGAGCGCACCGCTCTTAAAATTACTCGCGATTTATTGGGTGCTTTACAATATGCCCACGAAAAAAATGTCGTACATCGTGACATCAAACCATCAAATATTCTGTTTGACC
>SYDV01000448.1 GCA_005801395.1 Planctomycetia bacterium
GCGTACCCATGCGATAAAGGTGCAGGTACCGTTTGTAAAAGCAGGAGGCTGCGAAAAATAAGCGCCACGGCCCATGGATTTACCCGCTACACGTAGTGCATTGCCTATAACTCCAGTAAACGAGGGAGCTCGTGAGCCAGGACCTAACAGGAGTTGTCCGGGTGTTTGTCCAACCGTATCCAGCAAAGAACCATCATCCATTATGGCAAAGCGATAGTAAGAGACAGGGGCTAAGGAGCGGATAAACCTGGGGTAATTGCTGATTGGTTCATCAAACGAGCGGAAAAAACGCCCTTTGTCTACGGCAATGCCGGCTGGCTGTAACGATGGATTGGCAACTCGTGCGGCCTGTTCGGTTGCCAATAACATAAGTTGCCCAGGTGGACTCATGGTTGAACGCACATTAACTAAACCTTTGAACACATGGACTTCACTGTTGCCATCAGGAGTGACATCAACGCCAAATTCGGTGCCTAAATCAATGACTTCAGCTTCTGGTGTATGTACGGTAAATCCGACGCCTGTTGGTGGTACATGCGAAGATAATCGTCCCATTGTTAATATCATGCTGTTATTATTCGAGAGGGTGAAGCGTGCGGGTGATTCCACCAGGACGTTGACGCCATTATCGTAGGTAAAGGAGAGTAATCCGGTGCGTAATTCGTACGTGTCAGCAGTGAGCACGTCAGCAGTCCAAGCGTGTTGTTGTTGTAATAATTCGACATGTGCACGATTGGTAATGCGAGCAACAACCGGACCAGCGGTGGTGGTATCTGACCAAATAAAACCGAAAAGTAAGAATAACAGACAAGCAGCTAATGAGGATATAGCCGCTATCGTTCGACTTCTGCTGCGCCAAGTCCAAGACTTCGATAAGGCGTGTTGCGCACGCGATTGCTTTGGTGGTGCTGCCTTAATTGTTTTGGTTACGGTGTCTGGCGATAAGACAACGCCATGTTCATATGAAAGTGCTGTATGTACGGAACAGAAGTCTAAATAAAGTGAACGTGCAACGGGATCATTGGTGAGTCGTTGATTGAGTTCGTCACGTTCTTGTTGCGATAAAGTTCCATCGAAACAAGCGGTAAATAATTCGCGTAATGGCTCATCGGTATCGATCGCTCGTGGTCCATTGGGGTTCATGTTGTCACCGATTTAGATTGCTGGCGAATACAATCCACCAGCGCTGCTCGAGCGCGAAATAATAATTGTTTAATGGCATTAACCTTGCGGCCAAATTGTTCCGCCATGGTCTCTAAATCTGCGTCATCTTGATAACGAATGCGTAAGATCTCACGATGTCGTTCGTTCAAATGTTCGAGACAGGAATGTAGGAATCTCGCTTGCTCGTCGACGAGCGGGTCGCGTTCTTCAGCTTCAGCGGCTAATAGTGAAACTAATGCATCATCAAAGACCAACCGTTGACGATGTTGGCGCTGACGATGAGCCAAGGCCTGAAAATGGGCGATACGTAACATCCACGCGGCGAAATTTGTACCCAGGGTAAAAGAGCTTGCCTTTTGCCACAGCACCATGTTGGTTTCTTGCATCACATCGCGTGCTTGATCTGGATCCCCTAACAACGACAGCGAATAGGCATACAACCGTCCCTGATGGGCGGTGAGTAATTGCACAAAGGCGAGATGGTCGTCGGGGTGATCAAGCTGCATAGTTATCTATACATAACACAGAAACGCGCTTAGTTACGGTACTGATTTTTTCCATTCGCGACCGCTGCGTTTCAAGGTGCGGTCCAGACGCGATAATTGTCGTTACACAGCGTTTTCTCGTCGCGAAAACCTCAGAGGAGTTGCCAAAACTACAAGTCGCCGAAACGACCCTTAGGTTTTTCGGTTGTTGGTGCGTCTTTATCGCTCGGCTTGTCGCTGGTCGCAGGTTTTTTCCCGGCAGCGGTGGCTGCTTCTTCGCTTGTCGGTTTACCCGTGAGCTCTTCCAATTGTTTTTTCAATCCGGGCAAATCTTTTTTTGCTTTATCTAAAGTTACTTTGTATTTTTCTAGGCGTTCTTCAGCGGCGGCTAATTCACGCTCAGATTTCTTTTGTTCAGCGGTGGCCTTGCTGTAAGTTGCATTGGCTTCACTTAATGCCGCCTGATCATTTTTTTCGTTCTGCTGCGAACGATTGTTCTGTTGTTGTTTACTGCGTTCTTCCGCGCGCTTACTGAGACTTTCAATGCGATTTTTAGCACCAGCGGCATCCGATTTAGATTTAGCGACGTCTCCTTTGGCTTCATCGCGTTGCGCCGTGTATTCAGCAACTTTCGTTTCGGCATTTTTTATGGTGTATTCAGCATCGCGAATTTGTTGTTCTAGACGTGAGGCGGAACTGTTTTGAATAATTTTATTTTTTGCCAGCTCGGCTTCTTCTTTGGTCATAATCGTGCCGCCGAGGCTGACTTTACCAGTTTTTGCTAGATATTCGTCTTGGCTTATCCAGCCATTGGCTTCATCTTTAACGAATCCAAGGTCATTATAGAGCTTCGCGACAATGGGATTATTATTATCAAGCTTTTCAGCTATTTTAGTATGTTGAAGTGATTGTTCAACGAGCGCTCGTTCATAACACCAACGTGCTAATACACATTGGGATAAAACATTTTCGGGCGTCTCTGCGGCGCGAGTTTTATATTGTTCAGTTAATGCCGGAACTTCTTTCCGTGATGTAATATTTGATTTTTGTAGCGTCATGGTGCTCTCAACGGCTTTATGGCGAATCATAATCACCCGTTTGAGCTGCACGGTAGTATCAGTTTCTTGTGCGATGTCGCCGGTCATGAGATCACCCGACGTGAGGCGAATTTCGACGGCAGCATCTAAGGTGGTAGTTCCACATAAGCTCAAAAGCGTGCCAACTAATAGAGTTAAGGCAGTGCGGGCGGGGGCGGTGCGTGTCATATTATATTCCTAGCGGTAATTCGAGCTGAGATGGTAGTCAGGTCAGCGTGAAGAAAGCATGAGTATCATGGCGCGGATCGGGGATATGCGTGCCCTGAGATAGGTTAATACGGCATAGCGTGTCTTTATTCCAAACAAAAGCCAAGCGAAGATTCGTCTAACCTGCCTACTGGGCAATAGCTCGCCGTATTGGCAGCGATGTGCATGGCCTTGGCTGGCGGGGACTCGGTCATTGAGCCGACAAAACAGGTTCGGACGATGCGTCCATGTCAATTCCGCTCTATCTTGTCGATGCCTTTGCCGATCAACCATTCACCGGAAATCCAGCAGCCGTGTGCTTAATTGAAAGCGCCCAGGACACCCATTGGATGCAGCAGGTCGCAGCGGAAATGGCGCAAGCTGAGACGGCTTTTGTTATTCCTCGATCTAGTGGCAAAGCATTGGAGCGTAATCGTTTAAATGATTGGAATTTACGTTGGTTTACGCCGCTCACGGAAGTGGATTTATGCGGGCATGCGACCTTAGCGGCAGCGCATGTCCTTGGCCAATTGGGGCGCGCACCGATGGACAACGCCATCAGTTTTCACACTCGTAGCGGTATTTTGCGCGCCACTCCCAGCATCTCTCAGGTGGTACTCGACTTTCCTGCCGTCGTCCTTCGGCCGGTGGCTCCTCCAGAAGCATTAATTCCAGCGCTTGGTGTACAGCCTTTGAATGTCTGGAGTGCCGGTCCCGACCTCGTGGTTGAGGTCGCCGATGCCGCGTCAGTTATCGAGCTCATGCCCGACTTGGAACAGTTACAGCATTGCGCCCAACGCGGCATTGGCGTCACCGCGCGCGGTACTGACGGCGCAGACGTGGTTTCGCGCTTTTTCGCCCCAGCAGCAGGAATCCCAGAGGACGCGGTGACGGGGTCGTTGCACTGCGCCATTGGACCATACTGGGCACGTCGCTTACGGCGGGACCGTTTGCGCTGCCGTCAGGCTTCCCCACGAGGAGGTTGGCTTGATGTCCAGATCCAAGGGGAACGAGTCATGTTGAGCGGACAAGCGCGTACCGTTATGGCTGGTGCCTGGCTGTAATTGAGCAGCTCGCATCAGGCGACCAGGAAGCGGACGTTTGAGGTACAGCGCTGATAACCGAGTGATAAATAAATGGCTAAGGTTCTTAGATAAAGTCTCAAGACGGGTATTCGCAGTAATACCCCGATTAAGGAGAACCCGTCATGTCGAGTTTTGCCGCCACGATGATCCGCCCTGAAGTTGACCGACTAGTTCAGGCGCGCACGGCGACCGCTTGGTCATGGGTGCCCGAACCGTCGACGACGCGATTACCGGTGCAAGTGGTACGACTGGATGAAGTCAACGTAGCTCCTGATGAGTATTGGCAGGTCGCCCACAGCGCGGGAGTACAATTAATCTATGTCACAGCGGGGACGGTGAAACTCGAACAAAACGGACAGTTTGTCTTTATTGAATCCGGATCCTGTGCGTTGGTGCGCCAAGGAAATATTACCTCACCGACACAAAAAACCGCACGTTTTACCGCGTTAACCGTGCAAGGTATAATGGCCGACCATGTAATGAATGGATGGCCGCCAGTTATTGCATTACAGAGTAGTGACGTCGTGGATCGCGCACTGACCTTTATGCGTCGGACGCTTCAGCGACAAGAAACTGAAGCTGAAGCGAATGCGAAAGTGCCTGAGCGACTTTCGGTTCAGGCATATCGTTTGTTGTTACATTTATCCTTGCATGAATATGATATTTCTGAAGGCAGTCCCAATAATCCCATCGTAGTTGCGGCCATGGGCTTATTGAAATCATGCCAAGCTCGCGACCTAGATGTGCGTCGCATCGCTAACGCTGTTGGCGTATCAGTTTCGCATTTGCATCGCTTATTTAAGCGCGTTTTAAATACCACACCGTTACATTACGCCCATCAACAGATCATCACTCGTGCTCGCGAAGCCCTTGCCGCCACGGATAAGAGTTGCTGCGACATAGCGAAACAATTGGGTTACGATGACCCATTATATTTTAGTGCGGTTTTTAAACGCTACGCTGGGGAATCACCGCGTACCTATCGCCGTCGCATGCAATCGGCTTAACGAGGTGGTAGATATTCGTAGATCGAGAGTAGTGAGAGGCGAAAAAGTAGGGCGAAGGTTGGACTAAGGTTTAGTTTTAGAGATCGGTAGTTCAGCTCCACGTGCCAAGTGATGATCAATTGCCAAATGAATCAGCCATTGGCAACCGAGCCCAATCACCAGTAATAAAGCGCCATAACTGACCTCGGTGGTCATCATGGATTTACCTTCGACTAAAAAGACACCCAGGGCTAAGCCGAAAACGTCGAGCATCGACCATCGGCGCAACAGTTGCCCTCGAGTGATGAGTGACGATGGACGATGGCCAAGACGCATGCGCAACCATAAATGTACGGTTGCTAACCACGACCAAATGGGAGTTAGTATTAAAAAGGCAAGCACAACGGCGGCCATTGAGGGCGAGCCGTTTTCTATCAAAGTTGGAACTAAAATAATAATACTGTAGGCATTGTCGCTTAGTAACCAATCATCAATAATGAGAAATGGCAGACAGATAACCCCGCCCAATAGAAGCGCAGAAAAACCAAGTAAAATGAACAATCGATATGAAGGAGGCGCAACAGCGACCGTGGATTTGTGACTTGGTAATACGCCCCCAGAAATAATTTCCCCTGCCAACATGGAAAAGAGAATAGCGATAATAAAGATAGGGGTGCCAATGAGCGGAGCATTCCCCACGAAAAATTGA
>SYDV01000449.1 GCA_005801395.1 Planctomycetia bacterium
TACGGTCTTTGCTCGATAGCCCCATCGTAATCACCTTACCTCACCATGATTACAGACTCTTATCAGGCTAAACCTGCCCGTTTGATTAGAACCCCGTCATCCTACCAAGCAGCAAGCGATGCAATTCAGGTCCATAAAGCAGCGCCAAAACGGCACCTACGGCCAACCACGGACCAAACGGGATTTCACGTTGCTTGTGCAATAAGCGCATCGGCAAGCCCACCAAGGTACCCACAATCGCCGCGCCAAAGAACGCATACAACACGCCGACGGGACCTAAAAACGCACCCACCGGCGCCAGGAATTTCACATCGCCAAATCCCATCGCATTGCGACGGAAAGCCATGGTGCCCAGCAAGCCAACGCAATAAAGCGACAGCCATCCCATCAGGCTACCATAAATGGCCATCGCCCCCTGCGTTGCGCACATGATCCACCAGCCATTAGGGCCACCAGGTTGGAAATAAACTACAGCTAAAACCGCGAGCGTTGGCGGTACCGTCACCGCGATGTACCACAAAACACCAATACGGAATCCACGATGATCAGGTTCACCCCAACGTTGTTCTGGTGGACAAAAACTGCTGTAAACCCAGCGCGCCAACGGCAGTGATGCCAATAATAATCCCAAAGCCACGGCAACGCTCACTGCAAAAATGGTGATAAAATGGCTAGGCGTCATCACCGCATTGCGAAAGACATCAAATTGCACCAACCATTCCTGTGGATTAAATAATTTATGATGCGACATCCCTACGCCGGTACCAACTGCCAACCACGGAGCAGCAGCCTGAAATGGTTTGGTAATTTCATCTGGAATAATGGTGTGCTCTAAATCAATGAATGACGACACGACTAACAAATAAGCCATCGACAGCACCGCTGCACCAGCAATGGCTCGCGCGATAGGTTCGTCAACACCTGCCTGTATTAACCACGGTGAAACCGCATAAGGACTTACCGTCGCCCACCACACCACCGTACCACTGACGGCTGCCACCGCGAGTTCCAGAATTAAGTAACGCGGACTAAATTTAACATCACACCAGCGACAGCGACCACGTAAAATTAAATAACTAATCACCGGCAAATTATCGTACCACTGCACATGCGTTCCGCAGCTGTAACAACGGCTCGGCGGCAACACGACGCTTTCATTTCGCGGCAAACGATGAATGCACACATTCAGGAACGAGCCAATGAAGGCACCAAACAAAAACGCAATGACAGCGGACATTGGTACGGTTGTCGCCCAACCGGAGCTAACGTCAATTCGTAGCTCTGCGGTACGGCTGGTGGTCAACGGTGCAGCGCGACTTAGCTCATCCGCACCAGGATGGCGAATTGGTCACCAATTCACTGGGAAAGTCAATAAAACGCAACCAATGGTGGAATGACCGGCGTGAGGAATCGCCTTATTCAAGAACCATCCCGGCTGCGCCGCCCCAGATGAATGTAACTTCTGCGAGCAAGACAAAAGACAGTTATTAACCACAGAGTGCACAGAACACACAGAGAAAAGAGATGTCCCATCTCTGTGTGTTCTGTGCCAATGCTATTCGGCTAAATTTTACGATTTTATCGTAAAATAGGCCCATTTGGAGAGATTAACCACAGAGTTCACAGAGCGCACAGAGATGGAAAATTAAATCATATCGTCATATTTATACCAGATAAGACGAACTGTGAACTCAATTGCTCGCCTCTGTGCGCTCTGTGAACTCTGTGGTAAATCTCTCTAAAAACCGCTTAATAGGTGGAAAAATGCCTTATTCTTAGCCGAATAGCATTGGTTCTGTGCACTCTGTGGTTAACAAGAATTGAGCGGTAAGAAAAGGGGCCAAAAATGAACCGCAGGAACGGTGCCCTAAATCAGAGTCAATGCGCTGGAATCGCTGTCGACGATGGCGCGGGGATGCTGTCGTGGTCCTTTGGTAATGGACTAAATAAACGATCAATCGTGGCGCGTGCCCGCGTTGGGATTTCTTTTATGTTTCCCTGTCGCAATTGTGTCGCAATTTGATCACGCGATTTAGGGCCAACCCCAGGTAACGCATCGGCCATCCATGGCGTTGCATCTGATAGCGGCATAAGCGGTGGAATATTCGCACCCGGTGCTGGTCGCCACGCCAATCCGGCGATAACCAGCATGACCAATACCAAGGCAAAAGCAGGTGCGCGATGAGCCATGGGCGTTCGCCTATTTCGCCAAAGCGGTGATATGTGCAATGCGATCTTTTCCTCCACCATCCGGCACAATCGCGCAGGTCCACCCGAGTTCCTGTGCGAACAGAGAAATAGCCGGGCCTTGTTGCCAGCCATGCTCTAAAAATGCTTGCCCGGTGGATGGCACCAACAAGCGTTTTAAATCCGCTAATAATGGACGAATTAAATCTAAACCATCATTTCCCGCAAATAAAGCCAACGCCGGCTCAAAGGCTAATTCGGGATCGCATAAATTCCGTTCCGATTCGCCAATGTAAGGCAAATTCGCCACGACGATATCAAATGGTCCAGGTAAATGTGCGGCTAAAAATCCTTCATGCCATTCTACCGGCAAACCTAACCGCTCGCCATTCGCACGCGCTATTTGTAACGCTTCACCACTGACATCACTAGCACTCACTGTCCATGTTGGACGCGCTTGTTTAAGCGCGAGCGCAATGGCGCCGGAACCGGTACCGACATCCAGCACGCGAATGTCCTCACGATCAGCAAATGTTTTTAATATGAGTTCAACTAATTCTTCGGTTTCTGGACGCGGCACCAACACTCCTGGCCCAACTTTTAATTGCAGCGACATGAAATCCTGCGTGCCTAACACATACGCCAACGGTTCGCGACGACCACGACGCTTAACTAATTCGCGTAATCGCGTGACGTCAGTTTCCTCAATCGGCATGTCAAAACGCGTGTATAAATCCATACGTGAGAGACCTAGGGTCTCAGCAAAAATCCATTCCGTTTCCCGACGCGCATTCGGCAATCCATGTTTGGTCAGGTAATCTGTGCTGCGACGCACCAAATCCATAAGGGTCGGCAATGACATGGCCCGAACGATATGATGATTATGGACCGGGGCTAGGTCAGGAAATTTAACCGACAATAAACACGACAAAAATCACCGCGAATCGTTTTTCGCACTGCGTTGACAACATATGACCACCAACAGACTAACTGGCATGACTATGGGCTCCCATCGTCTAGAGGCCTAGGACAACGGGTTCTCATCTCGTGAACGCGAGTTCGAATCTCGCTGGGAGTACCAAACAAAAAACCTCGCCATGATTGGCGAGGTTTTTTATTGCGGCCGCAAATAGACAAAGATGAGTGATGTTTTACTAAACCATTACCGAAATTATTGATCTGATTCAAGGCTGAGATGGCGCAGTAAAGACCAACGCGTTTCTGATAGGTCCACGCTCATTTAAATCCCAACCTGGTAAGCTACAGGACATCCCTGTCGATGGGCCTCCATCTAAATTAAGTGCTCGTTCAATCGGTGAGCCGCCTAATAATTCAGTTTGCGATAACATAAAATTAGCAACTTCATGAAGTGTAAACGCTTTGGCAATTATCAGCACTAAGTCGCGTTGAGCATTGATCGCAATAATCGTACGTGGAGCACGCGCTGCTGTCGGCTGTACGCCCAAAACTCCCCCAGGATCAATAATATAAGGGCCGGCCTGTATTGCGTATTGTTGCTGCGTAAGATCGACATCGCGCAACCCCAAGGTCAACACCCCCTGCTGATTAATCGCCACAATTCCTGACAAGGGCTTTTTATCACTCACGGGCTGTAATGTCACACCAGCCACTTGCAATAATCCTAAGGTGTTAAATTTCTGATCAAAATAACCCCCATTAATCGCAATTATGGCGTCCTTCTGGCGCTCACGCATCTGCTTTATAAATAACGCGCCAACAGGAAACGTGATTGATTGATCCTCCAGATGAACCTGATAACGCTGATTACGCAATATAACTATTTGCAAGTCACCACGAATTTTATCGCTGATCTGCCATAAGACACGTTGGATAGTACCGGATTGATGAGGTAAATCAGATATCGGCTTCGTAATAGTAATGGAATTATCTGCCGCAAGTAATGCGCTAACTAGGAAATTTATTAATGTGATTCGTAATAACATCTTACCCAAAAACACAGATCGCCGCTCCTGCGCCGATCACGGCGATTCGCCATGGGCCTGACAACATGACTCCGGCAGCAATTAATCCGACGCCTGCGCAAATCCAGATGCACTCGCGTGGAATATCGCTCATTTGAATGAGAATTGCAGCGCAGGTGGTGAGCATCAAAATAGAGATTGGCCACCAACGATGGGGTGGATCTTCTAAGTCATTTTGTGGGCCTTGATCTAAAACAGAGACGATGGCAAGTGCAGGAAGTGTCACGACAGGTAATAACATCGCGAGCGCAATGCGCGCGCTCCATGACCAGGTGCTATACGGCTGTCCGTAACGAATCGACCAAGGATTCCATCGCCACATTGCATAACACGCCAGCGCTAAGGACATGCCCGTTGGAAATAAACCGATGCGAACCAGGCCACCTCCGATTGGTTCGGTATACGCCGCAGCCGCGCCAGATGGTTTTAGGAATAACGCCAAAATAATAATTGCGCCAAAGATGTTAACCAAAGCTAGCCAACGCGTGACTCCTTTGTTGGCCTTTGGTGCTGCCCAATCGAGAATGGCTGCGGCAACGGCGCCGACACTGACAATAGCTGCCGGAGTCAACGCAACTAACAGACTGTGTTGGTCAAGTAATCCAGGAGGAGTAATCTGAGTAACAGGCATGGCAGAGCGGTATTGAGGGGATAAATCGGGTTATAGCAACGTAGATGTACCCATGTGGCGTACCATGAAGTCAGCACTCTGAAAGAGCAGAATGGCTACGCGGCTGCCACCTGCTTGCGCCTGGGCATAGAACTCGCAGCTTCCGTCATGCTTGCTCGACTCTTATGGCCCTTCCAAACCTATGCGCTGCAACAACGGTGGTTCGTTGACGCCGGGGTTTTGCTGTACGTCGGAATAATCAGTGGCATCGCCATGCCTCAGGCCGTGACTTATTCTGCCTTTTCCTTGTTGCAAAAAATAACCATCGGCGCAGCGCTGTTGGCAATTTGGTACGCTGCTGGTCGCGTCGGCGCGGCCTTAGGAACGTTATTAGCCATTGGACTTGGGGTGTTGCTGGCCATGGCGGGCGCAACGCAATCTGCTTTAGGAATAACCGTCCTCATAACCAGCACAGCGGCCCTCGCTCTGCCGTTACTCTTTGAATTACGTCACGCGAAAACCCATACCGATGCGCTCAAAGACAGTGCTCTGACCATGGTCATGATTATTCCTGGGGCATTATTAACCGCACCGGTTTGGTATTTAGTGGGTGGCCTGTGGTTAGCGCTTGGCGGATTATTAACGATGCTCAGTTGTTTAATCTTGCCGCTCAGTTGGTGCCGATTAGCGAGCGACGAACCGCCATCCGTACCTAATCCTGTTTTGCCACGCCAACGTCCAATTTATGTCGCGCGTTTTGTGCAGAGTATCGTCTTAGTTCTCGTATCTATGGGCTGCATTGATGTTATTGGACATGTCATAAACGATGCACACCCCTCACATGGCTTATGGATTTGGATCATCCCGCTCATGACGATTGCTCTTTGGCATGCTGTCACCGGTCAAGTATTCATGGCGATTGTTATCGTTACGACTTCCTTGGGTTGGCTCGGCTACGCTTTTTTACATCGTGAACCACGTTTGGAGCATGAATTATTGGGCGCTTTAGTTTTAAGCCAAATATTACCTTTAGCCTTGTGGTTGGGTCGCACGCGTAAACGCCGTTGGCCAGGAATTTTATTACTTACAATCGGTGTTTTACCGGCGCTCGCGCTTCCTGATTTATTTATGGGAATTGGCGGCGCCGCATTAGCCGGCTGTTTAGCCGTTGTTATTTGCTCGTTTCGGCCATTACCAGCCGTGACCGTGACCGGAATTGTTCACGCTGACGTCGCATTGCATCGAGCACGACAAGCCTTCCGCCGCATGCCACCCTATTGGCGACACTATGGCAGTGCGAAATTACGCTATGATCCAGTCTATCGCCAAATCGCTGAGCAAACCATGCCTTGGGGACGCGTGTTAGATGCTGGCTGTGGCCCTGGGTTAGTTGCCGCCTTAGCCGCAGCACGTGGCGAACCCGCCTATTTAGGCATTGATTTGGATAGTGATAAATTAGAAACCGCTGTCACCGTCCTAGATCGGCTGAACCATCCGCTCAATAATTCTTGGCGCTTACTGCAAGCTCGTTTGCCGTTACCTAAAGCCCTACCCGATCAATTTGACAGTATTTTTCTGCTCGACGTTTTACATTATTGGCCGGAATCCGAACAGGAACTTGTATTGCAGCAATTACGTTGCTCTTTGGCTAGTGATGGAAAATTATGGCTACGCGACGGTATTAGTGATGCGGCAGGTAATGCTGGAACCGTTGGATTTGGCGAACATTTTACCACCTTTTTCGGTCTTAATCCCAGCGGTAGTGGATTGCATTTTTTAACTGA
>SYDV01000450.1 GCA_005801395.1 Planctomycetia bacterium
CATTCATAATTTTTATGTTGATCATCGCCACGATGGTCACGGTGCGTGCTGCGTCGTTAGAGGATTCCTTTGCCGCAGCGGCTGATGATCGCGCAGCGTTGACTCCACTTATTATAGAAGTCAGTACCGTGCTGCCGACGTTATCGCAAAAGGAAGCGTTAGTCTTAGCTGATCGAGTTGCGCCGTTTTGCCGTCAATTATTTAATAGTAATTTACCGGCAACAGACAGCGCCTGGGTTGGCTTGGTTACGCATCGAGTAACAACCGGCGAAACTCCCAGCACCATCGCGCGCCGTTATCGCTGTTCCATAGAATTGATCTCGCGTCTAAATGCAGATTACGATCCGCGAGGGTTACGTATTGATCAAACGTTGACCGTGTTAGACCTCGCCACCGTTCCATTAGAAATCATCGTTTCGCGTTCATCCTACCGCATGATGCTGTGGCGTGGTCCGCATTTAATTGGTGTTTTTCGTTGTGGCTTGGGTCGCGATCGTTCGCCGACACCACTTGGTTCAACTAGCGTCACGATGTGTGTGCGTAATCCCGAATGGCGCGATCCCGATACGGGAAAAATATTTAAACCAAAAGATAAAGGCAATGTCCTTGGTGGCTATTGGATTGGCTTTGATCATGGCCCCACCGCCCATTTCAAAGGCATTGGTATCCACGGTTTTACTGCCGAATCACCCGAAGTATGGTTAGAGAAAAATGGTAGTCATGGCTGTGTGCGTTTAACCCAAGAAGACATTTCTTGGGTATTTGACCTCATCCGCCCAGGCATTCGCGTGACGATTCGGGAATAAGACAGCATAAAACAAATCAATTGGTGTCTAATATTCGTATATCGCGCGTGGTTTATTCGATCTCTTTACCTTCAATAACATTCGAATTGGCTTGTTTCGTAATCATGGCGCGCAGATCATTGGCGATGCCGCCGAGGTGTTCTTTCGCCGATAATGATTGGCTCATCATGGCACCAATGGCTTCAACCGTTGGGATGAGGGTTTTTTCGATGATCTGAATTTGTTGCGCGTACAAGTTGGCATAATATTTTGGTAAAGTATTAATAATTTCGACTTTAGGCGGTTCAACTGGCGCAGCAGCAACGGGTTTAAGGGTTGCTAGCGTTGCTGTGAGACGATCAAGCAATTGGTCGAGGCGTTTACTGTGGTGTTCGCGTTCGGCTAAACTGCGTTCGTGCGTCGCCGTGGCGACATCGTGAATGGCAGTGTGCAATGTACCCAGTTGATCGCCGAGTTTCGCCAACTGCACCACAGCTTTTGAAGCGGGATCATCAGCGCCCGATAATTCTTGGCGACGCGTGTAAATTGAACAAATATCCTTCCAGCGCGCGGCCTCAGTCGCATTGGTTTTATTAAACATTATTTTAAATTTAAGTAAATTCGCTTCGGTACCGGTGGTGAGCGTCTGACTTTCACCCGCGTAGTGGTCATTAATGACTTGTTCGCGTTCGTCATCGGTCATGAGCGGCACGATCTTGGCCGCAATTTTTGCCATATTGCGGTAGCTACCTTGTAATTTAAATGGCGGTTCAACGCGGTAAGGGTCAGCCATTGCTGCGCTAGCAATATAGGCTGAATTCACTTGGCCTAAAATAAATTGTACGCGAGTGAGATGTTTCAGCACCGCGCTGATATCACCGACTTCTAACGCGGAATATGGATGTTCGAGTTCGCTGCGCGCTTCTTCATCGCCTTTGGCCAAACGCATAAAACGATAAAGATCCTGCTGTGGACGCCCGCTGAGTGCGGACAGAACGGGATTTGCGGTGAGCGCATTTTCGATGTAGCTCAAGGCAAAAGCGTCAGCGTGGCCGCCTAAAATATCGCCTAAATTGTACGTGTCAGCGCGATTCGCGAGCATGTCAGGAATCTTAAATTGTTCGCCTGATTCGGTGTAAGGATTACCAGCCATGACGACAACGAATTTTTTACCGCGCAGATCATACGTTCGTGCGCGTCCACGCCACACACCTTCGATACGACGGCTACCGTCACAGAGTGAAATGAATTTTTGCAAAAACTCTGGATGGGTGTGCTGAATATCATCAATCATGACCAAAACATTATTACCCATCTCAAACGCGAGATTGAGCTTTTCTAATTCTTGACGCGCAGCGGCGTTTGGTGCGGTGGCAGGATCAGTGCTGTGCACGACATGACCTAATGCCGGACCGTTAATCTTAATAAAAGCTAATCCAAGAACGCTGGAGACATATTCAATCAACGTGGTTTTGCCGTAACCAGGTGGTGAAATGAGCAACAGCATGCCCATGAGATCGGTTCGGCGGGTGGCTCCGAGAGCACCCATTTGTTTGGCTAAATTATCACCGATGAGTGGAATATAGACGTCGTTGATCAAACGATTGCGCACAAAACTGGTGAGCACGCGCGGTTTAAATTCATCAATACGCAGGCATGCGCGTTCTTTTTCGAGTAATATCCGACGGCGTTCTTGAAAATGACGAAAGCGTGGCACGTCAATCGCCGTGAAGGTAGATAAACGCAAATCATAGAGATCAATTGCGATACGAAGTTGTTGATTAATAATCGTTGGATGTTGACCGAGTAGGCCAGTGAGTTCGATATGCGTGCGCGCATGCATCACTTCGTGGATCAGTGCATCTCCAACGGTGAGCCAAGCGGCTACTTCTTCAGCCACATGATTTGGATGTTGCGGATGTGCGCGTAAAAATGCATCAACCCAGGCGCGAGCCAAACGTAATCCGGCCGCCGGTTGGTGTTGTAAGGCGCGTAAATCTTCACGCACGCTATCGGCAACTCCGGCAACGCGTAAATGTTGCCATAACGCAATTTCAAGATCGGCTGCTTCACCGGATTTAATGAGATGGGAGCGTGGTTCTTCGCCTAATTCTGCAATTAAATAGCGTCCAGCTGCATCACTCACGGTGGTGTCTAATCCATGAAGCTTGGCGATTTCGCACAGCGCTTGACTGATCTCAAGTGCTAGCCCGGAAGTATTCGGTGCATCACCATGAACGCGGGCAATATCGTGCACCGCGCGGCATTGGCGCTCCCAAGTTTTCGCGCGCGGATCATTTGCGAGTACGCTCCAGGTGAGTAACGCAAAGGCACGCACACTGGGTGAATAACGTAAAAGACCGCAAGTTTCGCGGACATGTAACACGGCTTGCACGATGAGCATGGCATCGTGATCGTGAATACCGCGTTCATAGCCGTGGTCGTAATATTCTCCGGCAATGGAGCGTACCAGTGTGGTTAAGGTAGCCTGATCCAGAGCCGCTTCTTTTAATTTCGCTGGTGTTAAGTCGTGTTGCCGTGTCTCAGCTGCGTTTAATACCTGCCAGGCTAAATATTCACCCCGATAAACGTTCGGGTTTTCAGAAATTAGTTCCTGCCCCCAACATGGTTGGGTTGTTTGAAATGCAGGATCATCGACGGGCGCAAAATAATCAGTGCCAGTGATATGAAACCACATCCCGAGTACCCCTTCGGCATCGGTGCGTGGTAACATGGTTAAATCAATGACTTGCGCATTAACGCTAAAACGATGACGTCCCAGTTTGATCGCTTCGCCATCGAATAATTCACTGCGATCACGCAGGGTGCGCAGCCCATCTTCGCGCGCGGATTTTAATCGTCCTTCGGCGTCGTCGGCTTTGACCGTGGCACCTAAGGTGCGTAAATCTTCAATGACCGAACGTGCTTTAAGCACCATGGCATCCGAAGCAAAATACGCATTTAATTCGTCTAGTTCATTAAAAGTTTTTGCGCGACGGATAATGCCAGTTAGTACCCGTTCAGCCGCGTTGCCTAAACTATCGGCGCGACGTTGCCGTTCATCCAGCAGGCTTTGTTTACGCGCGGAAAAATTTTCGTAAATTTCTTCTCGTTTTGTCGTCAATTCTTCGACGAAGGCAGCTATTTCGGCAAAACGACTTTCTAATTCCTCAACCTGCAACATTAATTTACCAAGAAATTCATCGCACTTTTCTGGTGAATCGCTGAGGCTCATGGCATTGCTAACGGCTTGAGCCAATAAGGCTATTTCAGCAGCGAATCCAGCTTTGCCTTCCTTGGTACCCAAAGTCGTGCGTCGTGCTTCCACTAATGCCCGCACGCGATTGAGCGTCGCGTAAACGGCGGAAATATTTTCCAGAATCGCCGTGCGAGCATTCGCATCGGCAATGTCCAAACCGCCAACGGTTTCGACTAATAAATCTAAATTCGCGCCTAGTAGGTCAACGCGTTCACGAACGGGTTTAATTTCGCTGACGGTGGCCAAGTTTGGAAGCTGCAACTCAAGCGTGCTAATTTCATTCACGTAAGTCATCAGCGCTTCTTCGCGCATGAGAAAAGTAACGGCCCCAGCGCTTAATTCTTTGCTGGTGTCTTGTAATTGCTGATCGAGTTTATTGAGTCGCGTCAAATCGACGTAGCGAATCGTGCGCGCACTTTCGACGGCTCCACGCTGACGTCGCAGCGCGGTCATGGGTCCGACGTAATCGTCGATGGTGGATTTGGTTTCTAAGGCTTGCGTGCGGAGTAATTCTTTTGCGGCACTTTCCAAGGCGGCCACCTGATTGGCGGCGGTAGCGGTCAATTGCAAAACTTTTTCAAATTCACCAATAGCGGCATTAACACCGTCTTTAATTTTGGCTAATTGCGCGGCTAATTGGCCCGCTTCGGCGCCAGTCAACCAGTGATAACTGTCACTGATGCGAGTGACTTGTTTTAATAATTCAGCATACGCTTCGCGAGTAGGACTTTGGTTAGTGAGCAGCCGATATAAATTTCGTAAGTCGCTAATACCGCGAACTAAATCGCGATTGCCAATGCGTCCGAGCGGCGATTCGCGTACAGGCGCTGCCGCCGCATATTCCTCTTTAGCAAATGGTGTTTGCCATATTTGCATGGCGTGCAATCGCGTTGGTTCTGCCTGGGCACGGAAAACCACCAAACGTCCATCATTATAAAAGCTATAGCCGTTACACACTTGTGGTTGGTCGACCGAACGGGCTATTAAATTATAGCGCAGTAAAATGTATTCGCCCTGTTCATGTTCGTAATAAATATAGAGAATATCTTCGCCATTCGGAGCGCGAACGGACCGCACAAATTGCATGTTGGTAACGTTGTGCGGAAAAACTTTATATTCACCGTTGGAAAGATAATAACCGCCTGGGAAAATCAGGCCGTGGCCTTCAGGTAACTGCTGACAACTTTGACCAATGGCGTCAATACGAATCGCGAGATGCGTCAGCTTATTGTAGACGTAATAACGAAATTCGTTTTCGCGGTAGGGACGTATTTTGAGTAAGATGATGGTGTCTAAATCAGCGTAGCTAATTTCCGCATCATCCATGCCTTGGTGTGGGTCTTTAACGGGGTCACTTAAAATACCTTGGCCAGTGGTGGTATTGTTCTCAATTTTGATGGTGACGTCGCCGTGAATACTTTCGACGAATAGTGTATCAATGATATTGACGTGGGGGTGTGAGC
>SYDV01000451.1 GCA_005801395.1 Planctomycetia bacterium
CGCTCGAACTCCGGGAGGGTTTTAGGGAAGTCTTGCCAAAGTTCGGTTTCTTTGCTCATGGCAGGAGCTTAGCGAAACATGACCTTAGTAAAGGGGATAGGCATGATGATTAAATCATGCCTCTTTATCATGCTGCTCATTTCGCTGGTTGTTCCTCGCATAAATGGCGCGGAATCATTATCGCCGCTACGTGACAATATCATTCCGACGACGCTGGATGAACTATGGGGTAATTACGATCCGCGCCCTGAACCGCTCCATGTCGAAATATGCCGTGAATGGGAACAAGATGAGGTCGTTTCGCGAATCGTGCGTATTGATATTGGTACCTTTAAGGGGGGCGTGTCAAAGTTAGCGTTATTTTATGCTTTTCCCAAAGGTGGAAGGAAATTGCCTGGGTTGATGCACATACACGGCGGCGGCCAGTCGGCGAGTTATGAGACCTGTTATGCTGATGCGAAACGTGGTTATGCCTCAATTTCGATTAACTGGGGCGGCAATAAATTGAACCTTGGAAGATCCAAAGATAAATATGATGGTTTAAATACAGATTGGGGCGATCTTGATGCCACGCATCCACAACAGCGACAGCAGAAAAATCATTTTGTTGGAAGCCTTGCCCCGGACGAATTTACACTCGATGCGATAGAATCACCGCGCAATTGTAATTGGTTCATTGTATTAGTGGCTGCACGACGTGCATTAACGTTTTTAGAGCAGCAACCTGAAGTTGATAGTAATCGTCTTGGTGTTTATGGTCATTCAATGGGGGGTAAATTAACGACCAATCTGATCGCAATTGATAAACGAGTAAAAGCAGGTGTGCCGTCATGTGGTGGATCTGGCGTTATTTCGACATCACTCAATGACATTCCACCTGGGACTTCGCCGAGCAACGAATCTCAACTGCTGCTCGCAACAATTAGTGATAATGCTTATATTCCACGCATTACGTGCCCGGTTTTGTGGCTATCGCCAACCAATGATTTTCATGCGCATATCAATAATATGGCGTGGAATTGGCGCATGGTGCCCGATGACTTATTGCGATTAAGCATCGCGCCGCATTTCAACCACCGTAGTGGTGAAAATCATACTTTAACCCAATGTTTATTTTTTGAAGAACATTTGAAACAAGCTTTTGTTAATCCGAAAATTCCACAACTGATTTTTGGACGTGGCGTTTTATCCGGTGCGCCCATATTGACGGTAATGCCTGATACTAGCGTTCCGGTAACAAACGTTCAGGTTTATTATTCCTCAGACCCACATGAATTAACCCGTTTTTGGCGAAGCCCACCGACCAAAAGTCGGGTGCTGGCTGGATTGCCGATTGTCCAATCGCAAGCGATAACCAACCGTTTTTTGCTTACGCAAATGTTACGTATGAAACGCCGGATCGTTATCGCAACATGGCTCATCCACCGGGTTCAGGAAATTCTACCACGTTCACCTTTAGTTCTCGTGTCCTGCTCATGTCAGAACAACAAGTCAAAGCGAGCGGTATTACAGGGACCGATGTTGCTCATGATCGTATGATCGATGAAGGGTTGAATGGATGGCAAGATTGGTATCGATTAAATTGGGATCACGCACCACTGTGGACAGCCGTGACACGGAAAATCAAAGATGTAAAATGGCGTGGACCAGACGGTGGTACTTTGGCTATTGATGTGAATCCAAGTACCGATTGCACGTTGGTCGTCACCGTTTTTAACAATGAATGGGGAGCCTTCCCAGGCTCCAGCGGTAGCTATTATGCGTTGTTTCATTTGCGTGGGTCACCTGATTGGCAAACCGTTCGAGTTAATTTGATAGATCTACAATCCACAGATAAACGAAAAGACGTACCGCTAACCAATTGGCAAATGCTGACGCAATTACAATTGTCTCCATCCGTATCGGTTTATGAAAAAGATGGGAGCAAAATAGATACCGGCAAACAAGGCTGGGATATGAATAAACAGATTCGCTTGCGTAATGTGCGTTGGGAGGGCGGCACTTATGGAACGGAGGGTATACCAGATGCAACCGTCAAAACGCCACAGAAATTTGATGAAGAATTTAATAACGCCATTAAAAAATCTTTAGAACAAGAATCGTTGGACCGGAAGGGAAGGTAACATGGGGATCAGCATCAGATGGTTTATGTCGCATCCCGGGTTGTTAATGGGTTCCGTGTTATTGCGCGTCATCGGCGCCCTCGTGTTTGTGTACGCTCATTTGGCGGCAGAAACACTCGATATCAAACCGCAAGTCCCTGTTCGACATCAAGCGTTATTGCAACATAATTGTCAGTCCTGTCACGGACCAGATAAACAGAAGGGCAAGTTCCGTGTTGATGAATTACCGTACACCATCACCACGGTGGAGGCAGCTGAGCGTTGGCAAAAAGTATTAAATGTGCTGAACGCTGGCGACATGCCACCCGAGGAGGAAAAGCAGCTCGATGGATTACAGAAAACGGAATTGTTAGAGGACCTGGCAAAGTCGATGGTCGTTGCTCGTAAAGTGCTGAGCGATCAAGGTGGGTAAATTACGCTGCGTCGTCTTAATCGCCGTGAATACAGCAATACCATTCGTGATTTGTTGGGCGTGGACATCATCGTCAGTGATCTGCCAAACGACAGCAGCGCCAGCGCCTTTGACACGGTTGGCTCGGGTTTGTTTATGTCGAGCAGTCAATTCGAGAGATCTCGTA
>SYDV01000452.1 GCA_005801395.1 Planctomycetia bacterium
GAAAAGCGATGGCCGAAACTTGATAAATACGAGCTAATTCATCATCGAATTTTTCTAGCGCGATTGGGCGAATAGTTACCCCGAGTGTTTGCAACCGCGTTTTTATACGATCCAAACGCTCATCATGCGAAGTCATATGCGTGGTCATGGCGGAATAATATTCTTCCTGCGCCACAAATCCCGCCGCTTGCCACCAGCGAACCCATTCATCTGGTTGATCTGGCTCTAGTGCAAAACGCGGTTCGTTTCCACGCCACGTTAATAAACGATATCGCCGCCAAGTATTGCCATCCATCGGCCCAAGCGCCATGGTACAACCAGATTTGCACAATTGTTGACAGGCCGTCTGCAAAACCCCAATCGCTGCTTCGCTCGTCAGCGCATGAAAATGCCCAATAACCCCGATCCTTTCACCCGGCTTGATCGGCACGTGATTCCACCACAGGCTTACCGATCCCTGTCCGGGACTAATTATTTGCGCATCAACCTGTTGCGTGGTTAACTGCGCCGGTAACGGAATCGTACCATCGGACGCCGTATACCAGGTTGGGCTATAATGAATTATCGGCGTCATCGGGACTCCACGCGAACGCGGTATGGTTCCATCATACGCAAGGTCAAACCCGGCATCGGCGTCGGCGTCGATTTTGCACTCGCTCTCGTCGCTGGTTTTAACCTCAAATACCGTGCCACCAACGAAATGATCAGCGGCCCTTCGACCATGGCAAGATTGCCACCAACACAACCATGTGGCCCTGCGCCAAATGGTAGGTAACTAAATGGCGTTGGTTTTTTCATAAATCGATCTGGATGAAATGCTTCTGGATGCGGCCAATAATCTGGATGACGGTGCACTAACCACGGCGCAATCACCACCGTTGATTTAGCAGGAATTTGAAATCCCTGAATGTCGTCATCTGCCACCGTTAAACGATCTAATAACCATATTGGTGGATATAAACGCATCGCTTCTTCAAATACACGCGTGGCGTATGGTAAACGTGACACCTCATCGGTGCTTGGCATACGATCACCATAAACCTGTCGCGCCTCATCATGGAGTCGGTCCTGTTCATTTGGATGTGTGGTCAATAACCAGAACGCCCACGATAACGCATTCGCCGTCGTTTCATGCCCCGCCAATAAGAGAGTTAATAATTCATCATCGACAGATAATCCTTCAAACCGCGCCAATATACCGGCTGCGCGATCAGCATCAGCATTTTTCCTCAATCGGGCTAAAATCTCTCGAAGTACTTTATTTCCTGCGGTAAAAGTGCGGCGACTTTCCGTGGGCAACCGATGCGGTAAATCCATTGGGCTCTGCACCCGACGCCAATGGTGCGCTAGTATTCCACTTAACGCCTTTTCCATTGGTGCGGCATCCGCGCCAATGGAAAGACCAAAAAGCACTTCTGTAATGATGGCCAGGGTGGTTTCCATCAGTGCGGTATTAATTGTCACTGGTGTTTTTTGTGTTTGCCACCGTTGCACCATGTCCATGGTGATTTTCGCTATCATCGGCACGAAAGCTGCGCTTCGCTGCGGACTAAATAATGGAGCAATGGCTTTACGCCGTGTTGCCCATTCATTTCCGTCCGTCGTTAAGACGTTGTCCCCAATGACATCTTTGAGCCGTCCATTGGTCGCTGTGGTACGTAAATAATTTTGATGGTTCGTTTTGAGAACGTGTTTAATGCCCTCTGGGCTATTCACTAAATAAATAATGATATGTGCCATGCGGAAGCGCACCACGTCACCATATCGCTGTTGCGACTGTCGCAAAAAACTCAAAACGTCTTTACGTACCCACCACAATGTCCCGGTGATTGGTAATCCGCGTGGACCTGGAGCTCGTTGTCCTGACTTTGCCATAGCCACACAATGCCAGGTGTCACCACCGCTGGCTAGCGGGTTACTTGGAGGTGCAGAGGCGCTACTGGCTCACTGCACGCGCAGGCGTTCTATTAATGGATCTGGCACGCCCGCTTCGCGGAAACCTTTGGCGCGTAATTCGCAGGCTGGGCACGTGCCACATGGTGGGACGTTGCCGTTATAGCAGGTGTGGCTCCAGGCTAATAAATCGAGATGGCCGAGGTCGGTGATCATTTTCACCGTTTCTGCTTTCGTTAGATGCATCAACGGTGTGTGAATGGTAAACGGTGCGGCCATGCCGGTGCGTAAACTTTGTTGCAGGGCGGCCATGGTTTCTGCGCGACAATCGGGGTAGCCGCTGTAGTCAGTTTGACAAACGCCGGTGACAATTTCGCTGATGCCGCGTTGATAGGCGTAAGCGGCGGCTAAGGTTAAGAAAATTAAATTACGGCCAGGAACAAAAGTATTTGGTAAATGATCTTCGGCGCGGACGCCATCTTCCACGGCTTCGCTTCCCGTCAGGGCGTTTCCACCGAGGACACGAAAACTGTCACAGGGAATAACGGTTTGCTGAACACCTGCGCGTTTGGCTATCGTGACAGCCGCATCTAGTTCGACCACGTGACGTTGGCCGTAATCTATGGTAACGGCGTAGAGTTGGCGAAAGCGCTTCTTGGCCCAGGCTAGGCAGGTCGCGCTGTCTTGGCCGCCAGAGAGCAAAATGACGGCGGCGTGAGGATTGGACTGCATGGATGGCAACATGAGTGTCAACGCAGATGCGACAAGAGAGCGGATTGGTTGACTCAGGTTTCAACCCACCACTGCGCACCGTAATCCCAATAATTTAGGGATATGAGGGACAGTTAGCGCTTAGGCGTTTTCGGATTTTTAACCACATCTTGTGGTTCGTAGTCACCTTCCAACACCATCTGAGGTTCGACTTGCGTTGGCTGGCGAATGCGGTCCGTCACGCGTTTGGCCAATGCCGTGGCTTCCATTTCCAAATCAAGATCGGCTGGAGCACCTTTGCGGTGAACTTTAGTTGTATGTGCAATCTGTGACATAAGACCTAATTAGGAGAAAGTATCCTTCATCATACCACAAATTGAAGTGTAACATTTGGCAGTTATCGAACTCCCCCCCCGTTTGTGTGTGATTTACTTATGGGTATTCACGCTGCGTAGATGTACGCGAGTAAACCTATTGCGGGCCGCGACCGATGGCCCAGCGTCAACCACCTGACCGGATTGTTTACCCTGAAAGCCCCATACCAGCCCATGGGAGACCAACCCACGGCGATCGTCGATTTGGTAACGGCAATAAAGTCCGGCAAGCGCGCATCGACATTATTGGGAGTCACCGGCAGTGGAAAAACGTTTAGCATCGCCAACGTCATTGAACAAATTCAGAAACCGACGTTGGTATTGTCGCATAATAAAACTTTAGCAGCGCAACTATATAGTGAGTTCAAAGGTTTTTTTCCTGACAATGCCGTCGAATACTTCGTCAGTTATTACGATTATTATCAACCCGAGGCCTATGTGCCTGGGAAAGATCTCTACATCGAAAAAGAATCGTCGATTAATGAAGAAATTGATAAGTTACGTTTATCAGCCACACGCAGTTTGCTGTCGCGACGTGACGTCATTATTGTTGCTTCTGTCTCGTCTATTTACGGTTTGGGTTCGCCCAGCAGCTACCAAGATCTGACCGTTAAAACCTTTGTTGGAATGCAAATAAATCGCGATGATTTGCTGCGTGAACTGCTAAAGATTCAATACAGTCGTGGAGATTTAAATTTCCAACGCGGAAAATATCGCGTTCGTGGCGATGTCGTCGAATTATGGCCCGCATATGATGACGCCGCGATCCGACTGTCGTTTTTCGGCGATGAAA
>SYDV01000453.1 GCA_005801395.1 Planctomycetia bacterium
TATGATGAGATAAACCGTCGTGAGTATTCGTAGTCCATCGCCAATTAATTCAGCACCACCTAACATATGCCAAGCAATAACGATAAATAATAACCAGGCCGCCGTACCAACGGCATGTTCTAAACCTTTGAAAAATCGTTCCAAACTTTTATCGTTATCCCGCAAATTTTCCCACGCGATGCAGAATATAGCCAATCGACGCAGCCCAGCACGCACTAAACGCAAGGCAAAAGCTAATCCAATACTGGCCGTTATTACTTTTACGCAGATCCAACCCAAGCTTACCCAGCGTTCAGGGGGGACTGAACGAAGCAGTTCCAGCAACCACGCCCAAGGATCACGAGCTTGCCAAACGCAAAATGCCAAACTCCCTAATAAAACCACGACACAAATAACATAAAGCAAAATGATAAATCGGCGTACCGATCCATGAATGCGTTCACTCACCTCGACCACTGTTCCACTACGATCATGGGCAATACGACGCTGTAATAGACGTGAGAACGCGATTACTAACCACGCGATCACACTTAATAATGTCCAGCCGCCAACCAGCAAAATACCGGCGGAAGACATAACATCCACAGAAGTCAAAACAGCATCAGAAGTTTCAGCATTCATCGCAAATACTAATTTATACAATATTTAATAAATGATTAAGACGTAGTTGGGTCAATTGGGCAACCGCTTGCCGTCCGACATTGATCAGGCGACAACGTCCTTGACCAACACCTTGGTTTATTTGCAGCATCCAAGCAACTAACAACGAATTTAAATGATCGACTTGCGATAAATCGATGCTGGCTGCCGGCATCGTTAATCCACGAACCCATTCATGCGACATCGTATCGTTCATATGGGGATGTTGGCCGATTCCCTTCAATAATAAAATATTTACCTGCCCATCTGCAGCGATGGACACCTGAAAAGGACGATCACCGACCGGAGCAATGGTACGAGTGGATCCGGTAACAGCAAAACGACGTTCCGAATCTACAACCGAAATTGCGGCCTGCGCTAAAAGCGACAAACCATCAAAACGCAAATACCCCTGTGACGCCGTTGCCGCTGCCAATGCCTGCGCGACGAACGTCGTTGGCAAACGATCATTCGCTTGACACGTCACCACCACCGTTGCCTGTGGTTTGAGCGATTGCGACAGACGCGAAAAACATGTTGGTGTTTCGTTCGCGAGTAGTTCGCTCAATTGAAATGTAGAAGACTCAGACATGACCACAGTCCAGGGATTATCGATTCCGCCAAATAGCCATCGGACGGGAAACGCGGGTTTAGCCAAGCTTAGCCGCCGCTCAAGACGTTTTCCCTTCGTTGTCCAGCGCCTGATGCTGTAGAAGGTGAAAATAACGACGACAGAAACGATGCGCTTCGTCGCGCACGTATTGCAACAATTTCAAAGCCGGATCTCGGCGCGGCAATTGTAGCATGGTGCCGTCTGAGCGAACAATGGTTTCTTCTCGTTTCGCTAAACCAATCAGGCACGGGATACTTACCTGAACCGCCTCTAAAGCCTGTAACGCTACACCAACTTGCCCCAACCCACCGTCGATCAACACGACATCCGGTATTACACCACCTTCATCACGCAAACGTCGATAACGCCGACCAACAACTTCATGCATAGCCGCAAAATCATTATTCCCAGGATTCTCATCTACACCGCGTACTTTAAAACGGCGATAGCCATCTTTATTTGGCACCCCGCCAATAAATTGCACGAGACTCGCCACCACATGTTCGCCCGCTAAATGAGCGATATCGAATCCTTCGATCACTTGCACGGGCCGCGCCAAGCCAAGGTGTTCCTGTAAACGTTTGAGTCCGCTGTGTAAATCAATCGTGGGCGCTTCTGGTTCATCATAATCCTGCAAACGACCTCGCTGTTTAAGTCGTTCCAAGGCCACAATTTGGTCACGACAACGTGCGGCATCTTCGAAGCGTAATTCACCTGCGGCTTGGCTCATACGTGAACGCAACGAAGTTAATACTTCACCCTTTGCACGTCCGCGTAAAAATGCGCGCAGTGCAGCGATATCCTGTCCATAATCAGCACGCGACACCTTCATCGTGCACGGCGCCGAACAACGTTTAATATGATAATTTAAACACGGCGAAAAATGATGCCGCTTAGGGTCATCCTCTTGAATATCTAATTCGCACACCCGGAAACGAAACACGCGCATCAAAAAATGATAGGCGCGATACAGCTCCTTCGCTGTACCAAAAGGTCCAATGTAATCGACGCCTTCGGCTTGCCGTTCACGTGTACAGTAAACACGCGGGAATGGCTCCCGCGTAATGGCCAACAGCGGATAACTTTTATCGTCTTTTAATTTAATATTATAGCGCGGTTGCAAATCTTTAATCAAGACATTTTCTAACAATAAAGCTTCGACTTCACTGTCCGTCTCTATCGTTTGAATATCGGCAACTTCCTTGACTAAACGCAAGGTCTTTGCGGGATGTCCTTCACGGCTTTGAAAGTAACTCGCTACTCGTTTTCGTAAATTTTTTGCCTTACCAACGTATATTTCATTTCCCGCTGCATCTTTATAAATGTAGCAGCCAGGGCCAGTGCTCAATTGAGCCACGAGCATTGCAATTCGTTCGCCGCCCAAGTCGGCACGAGCGTCAGACATGAATCCGTGCCCCGTTACTGAATTGCGATTACCGATTTATTAGCTGTCCACCATTCACGCCAAACTTTATGCAACGTAATTTTATGTTGTTCATACCAAGCTGCCCATAATTTCTCATCCGCATCTAAGGCTAAATCATCTACCGCACGAACCGGAACTGGCGGCAAACCGTTAGCGTCTGACGAACCAGCAGCTGGAATAACCGCGTGCTTAGTCAATTCGCGTAATAAATAATTCGCATTAAGCCCAACGAGCGGATGAGAATCTTCCAAGGCACCCAGCAATGTTTCTATGCACGCGCGCGTGCCGATTCCTTTGAGCACTTCTACTGCACCAACACGAACACCCCAATCCTCATCACTGGCTACGGCTTCGCAAATGGCTGTCTCAATAGTTGATCCACGTGCAATTAAGTCATCAATGGCCTTGTGATATGTCAGGACATTGTCCGCGTTTTTCAAATCTTTCCCTGCTGCCAATTTTTTAATGCTGGCAAGCATAAGCGCGCGTTCATCGTCTTGGTGTTTAATACCTGAGGTATCAAACGCCGCCGTACGCTCCTCTCCACAACCGCTTAGAATCAAGAGCGCCACCACTAAGCCGCAAACCGATAAACACGCGTCGCGCCAGATCGACCATGAATTCGAGACTTTTGAATACGCTATATCACAAGCCATGAACTGCTCCCACCATGAAGGTACAGACCTAACGCCACCCCAACCCAGCTGAGATCGGCGCGCACAAGTTCCTTCATGGCGATCCATGCGCAACCAACACGCTGATGCGCCCAGCGTGCTGTATGTGATAAACTCCCGGTTCTGCAATGAACGGCTCTCCATCAATTTGCATAGGCAATGCCGCAATAACACTGAAACGCTGCTCAGTTACGCGCTGCAAAAGCCGAGGTCGGCGCAAACGCGCCGCCACCAAACCGAGCGATAAGCCATGGCCGAGGGCAACCGCCTCCAACAACCCATCATCTCGCCGAGCGTCCGCAGCTAAGACCACTCCTCCTGCATAGCTGGTAATATTGGCAAAAACGACGGCATGCGCCCAGGAAGGGACGATTAATCCATCAGCAAAGCGAACGTGTTGCCGCAGGGGCATCGCTCGCTGCTGCGCCCCCAATAACGCATACATGCCCTTATTAATGAGAGCACCACGCAGAACCTGCGGATGACGTTGCCGCGCGTGATGAAAACGAAGCGCCACCGCTGCATCGCCACCGATACTGCAATAATTGAGACAGAGGTGATTCAATTGGGGACCGCTCACCTGCCAACAATCAAGCTGACGGACACTCGCTGAACGCAGCTGCTCCATACGCCCCAACAGCACGGAGTCGCTCCAAGTCCTCACTGACCAACCCAAACTGCGCGCCAAATCATTACCAGTCCCGAGAGGAATAACACCTATTGGCAGTGATATTCCCTCCAAACGCAAGGCCTGAGCTAAGGCACTGACCGTGCCATCGCCGCCACAAGCAATCCAAGCACTCGTCGATTCCTGATGCTGAACCACGATCTGACGCAGTGGAAGATCACCCAAAACAAACACGGACTCTACACCGCAGCATTGCCGCAATAAAGCCGCTAAAGCCGCGCCTTGACCACCTCCACTGCGTGGATTGACGACAAAGCGAATGCTGACGTTAGACAAAACCATCCGCATCAGCGTGGAGACGCGCAAAA
>SYDV01000454.1 GCA_005801395.1 Planctomycetia bacterium
ACGTTTAATGGTGCTTATTCAGTAAGCGCGCGTCGGAGTCGTATGGAGCAATCACCGAATGAAAAATCAACTGGCGTGAAAGAGCGTTTTTTTCTATTCGCGATCATCGTCTATGTGTTTGTCGCCGTGGCATTTTTTGCCAACTGGTACGGAGGGACTCGGGTTCATCACCGAGTGCACGTCCAGGCACCATAGTGAGTACTAATGAAGTACTTTGCCAAGTGTTTTTCGCGGGATCTGCTGTTCATCGCCGCATGGTGTGCCCACTATTCATCGCGATTTGCGATGGTAAATATTCGTCATGACGCATATCCCCGCATTATTGGCGATGCTGGATGATCCCGACCCCACGGTCCAGGAAGCGTTGTTAAATCGATTAACCACGGATGCCGAATTACTCAATCAAGCGTGGGTTTGCGCGCATGAACAACAACATTATCCCACGGCGTTGACTGAATTAGTTCTGCGTTGTGATGCGGAAGCGTTGGTTGATGCCTTTGCCGAAGTTGAAGATTTGGAATCCGGTGTGTGGTTGTTACCGCGAGTAGATATTCCACGTCGAGATTATCGGACAATTGGTATGCGCGCTCTGGATCAATTAGCGGAACGTGCCCATGCGGCCACTGATCCCTGGGGTGTGGCGCGGTTTCTGTGTGATGACTGTGGTTTTAGTGGTGCCGTGCATGATTATGACCACCCACATAATAGCATTATGACCATGGTGTTGGAGGGTCGTGTTGGCTTGCCGATTTCATTGACGGCGTTGTGGGTGCTTATTTGCCGCCGTCTGGCGCTTGAGTGTGACCCTATTGCGTTACCCGGTCATGTTGTTGGTCGTTGGCGCGGCGGATATATCGATTTATTTGATCATGGTCGCAAAGTAGAGCGAGAAGAATTAGATCAGCGCGTCCAGGCGGTCGGTGAAGTCAGTGCCGCACCGTATTTAGCCCCAGCTAGCGATCGAGCTCTCTTGCGACGAATGGCGCGCAATTTAGTTCACGCCTATGTGAAACGCGAAGATCGATTGCGCGCGACGATCGCGCATGGATTAGCGACTGCTTAATTCTTTTTTGACTGGTTCGATGTCCGATGTCCGATGTCCGATGTCGAAGGCTGCTGAATATTAAATTTCCGCATGAAGTAGAAAATGGTTTCAGTTTTTCTGCAGTAGTAAGTAAAATGTTGGTAAAAGAACTCATTGTCGATGAGGCATGACATCGGACATCGGACATAAAAAAGTCGATGAGCCAGGTAGTCGGATTTGGTAAGTTGGACGCTGAAATATCGAGGTCAGACATCAACTGTTTATGGTAATACTTTAATTTTCACATTCCGAAATCCAACGCCATGGCCGTGATCTTGAAAACAAATATGGCCGGTAGGGATTTGGGCGTATTGCGGATAGCGATTCCATTTACCCCATAATAGGCGAGTGGTCCATTCACTAGTTCCGAGTTCGTAGCGCGCTGAGATTTCTCCGTTAAGCCAATGTTCAACTAGTTTACCGCGCACCACAATGCGGGCGCGATTCCATTCTCCGTGGGGTTTAGCAAGGTCGCGCACCGGAGCATACATGCCGTATAAAGCGCCTGACCATTTTAATGGCGATTTTTTGCCATCGGGATGTAATTGCGCGTCGCTTAATTGGTATTCAGGACCTGTTTCGTGTGGTTTTTTATATTCTTCGCTGACGTGGTACATAACGCCACTGTTGCCACCTTCGGCAAGGCGCCATTCCCAGCGTAGGTCAAAATTGGTAAAAGTTTCACGTGTGACGATGCCACTGCCTTCAGCACCTGGACTGCCAACCGGTGAGGATTTATTTAGAGTTATGGCACCATCGTGAATTTCCCATAAAGCGGGTAAATCGGGTTGGCCGTAGCCGCGCCACCCGGCAAATGATGTGCCATCAAAAAGTAAACGCCATCCGTTGGCGCGTTCCTCATCCGTGAGTTGATTAAGGATATTCGGTTTAACTACGGGTGTGCTGGGGAGAGAGGTGATGCCACCGGTAAATGGTACGGACGGCTGTTTTCCTAATAAATGTAAATCAAACCATTCGACCATCCGTTTGGTATCCGCCGTCATTTCCTGCCAACCGCCATGGCCAGCCTCTTCGCGGACGGCGACATCACAGATAGCCCCAACGGTTTTGCACTGTTTATGAAAGCGATAGGCCTGCGTAACCGAGACCAGTGGATCGGCGTCGCCATGTACGATGAATACGGGTGGCTGCTTGGCGTTAACCCAATAAATTGGTGATAATTCGTGTCCTAAATGTTCTTGGCCACCAGGAGTTTCTGACTTTGGTCCAAAAGCTCCGGCATAAGCGGCTAAACGGCCACCACCCGCAGCATTATCTCCATCAGCGAACCAATTTAAATAATCTGTTGGTGGATAAAAGCAGGCGACCGCTTGTACCTGACTACTGATCTGATCAATCGGATCAGTAGCGTAAGCATCCCCGGTATTTCCACGTGTGGCGAGCATTAAACTTAAATGGCCACCCGCACTGCTGCCCGTAACGCCAATTTTAAGGGGATCGACACCATACGTTGATGCGTTGGCGCGAATAAATCGCACTGCACGGTTAATATCAGCGACAATTTCTTCAACCTGAAAACGTGGTTGAGTTCCGTGTACGACAACAAATGTCGTGTAGCCAGCTTGCGGCCAGCCGCCGTCGCTCATGTTGGCATGGTTTGACCGCCAACCGCCACTAATAATTTTAATAATGCCAGCGCCATTGGCATTAGCTGGCTTGTAAACGTCCATCGTTAACGCGACGCCATCGTGTTTGGTGTAGATAACATCGCGTAGGTGCTCAGCGGCATTAGCGGAAAATGCAGGTGAGACTTGGCCAGTTCCCAAACAGATACCGAGTAAAAGCAGGAAGTACTTCATGATGGTTCTTTCTGTGAAACTAGCGCTTACGGCTGACGATTAAGGCATAACGAAAATCACCAAGACCATACCGTCTTTGATTAGGTATGTTGATGCATGATTAATAAAGCGAAGATTCAAGTTTCGCGATGTAATGCTATTCGGAAAGAACAGCATCCCCAGCGCGTATTTCCGCATCATCGGCCACGGTTCCGGCAATCGCGATACAAATCGACATCGCGGATTTAACTTGGGTGGCGCTGACAACCCCAATTTTTTCTTCGCCACGCTTAACGATAAAACGCTGACCAATTTTAACCTGTTGATCGTCACCCGCGCCGATCATCACTAAAAGCGTTTTAGCTTCGCCCACACGGCTGGCGGTTAATACCGTGGTAACGACCGGTATGGTAAGAGATTCTGAGGTTTTGGCTGTTTCAGGAGTGGTCGTTGTCGTTGCTGGTAGTGGTTTTGTTGGCGATATAGTTTCGCCATCTAAAATGGCGGTAACTTGTTGTGCGCTAACAGCGGGTTGGGTGGGGCGTGTGGGTAGGGGGGAAGAGGCGGCCCCCGCAAGTGCCATATGTACGATTAAAGTCGCATCCTGAAGCGAGACGGTCCCACTAGATAGTCCTTCCGCTAAGGTGCGTAATTGCTGGGCGATTAATGACTGGCCACGTTGTTCCGCTTCGCGTGCGCGCTCGCGAATGATGCTTGTTGCTATGCCATTGGCAGGAGATTCCGCAGCCATAAGAGAAGTCGCGAAGATGATGCCAAGGAGAACTGAAATACGTATGATCATGGTGAGGGACTTATCGTGGTAGAGGAGAAGGGGAAGCTACTGGGTATGGTAAGCTAGGTGGATGATTTATTAAACCATGTTCGCCAAACAATCACGAATAGTAGCCGTTAAATCGAGTTTTCGTTGCCATCCGGTCATGGCGCGTAAACGACCAACATCAGGCACGCGTCGTTGCATATCTTCAAAACCGCCACCGGGAAAGGCTTGTTGATAGGGAATGAGAGAGATAGCAGAGCGACTGTTGGCAGCGCTAATAACTAACTTAGCTAAAGCGCCAATACTGATTTCTTCATCTGAACCAATATTGATCACTTTGCCGCAGGCAGTCGGACAAGCGAGCAGTGCGAGTATGGCAGACACCGCATCTTGGACATGCAAAAAACACCGAGACTGCGTACCATCGCCATGGACTTCCAAGGGCCGGTTGGCGCGCGCGGCTTCGCAGAAGCGCGGCAGAACCATACCATAAGCGCCGCTTTGTCTGGGCCCGGTGACATTAAAAAAACGCGCGATGGTTACCGGCAGGCCGCGTTCGCGGTGATAAGCAAGTCCAAGGAATTCATCCATTAATTTGGAACAGGCATAACTCCAACGATGGAGCGAGGACGAACCCAACATACTGTCGTCATCCTCCTTAAATGGCACTTTATTGAGTTTGCCATAAATTTCGCTGGTTGAGGCAATGATGATGGGCAAGCGGCCATGCGCATGTGCTGCCCGCAGCATGACTTCGGCGCCACGTAAATTAGTGACGATGGAACCAACTTGTTTTTCTAATATCCGTCGGACGCCAACCGCAGCGGCCAAATGAATAATCACATCAACTTTTGCGCAGGCATCATCGACCAGCACTTCGTCGCACACCGAACCATGCAGCATGGTAAATTGTTTATGCTGGGCGTGGGCAGTGAGGTTACTCATCGAACCAGTGGAGCAATCATCCAACACCGTCACCTGGTCGCCACGCGCTAATAGCGCATCAACCAAATGACTACCAATAAAGCCAGCGCCGCCGGTAACTAAGTAATGCATAGGCGAAAGCCTACTAACCGTATTGTTCTTCCTATAGGCTTTGGCGTATAAACTTCGGCGTGTGTTCGACAGCGTTGCTGAGGCAAATTCGCGCGGCAATTAACCAGAGTATCCCAACGGTTAGGTGAGTTGGGGTACTCTGGCTCTTTCGCTTTTTAGCGGGCTTTGACGGCGGTCCAAACCTGGTCATAGATCTTGGTTTCAGCGCCAACATCTTCTTGGAAATGCAGGGTTTTCAATTGCGCGGGGCTGGGATAAATAGCCGAATTTTTAGCATCGTCTGGTGTAATCATGGGCATGGATGCCTGATTTGGCGTGGCGTAACGATTGAAGTTGGACAATTGCGCACCGATTTTTGCATCAAGAATATAATTGATGAAAGCGTGGCCGCCTGCCGCGTTTGGTGCCTTGGCGCATATTAACATATTGTCGACCCACAGGATTCCGCCTTCTTTTGGTACCGTAAAGGCAAATTTATCATCCATAATATTGCGTACGGCATCGCCATTATAAACCACGGCGGCGACGGCTTCCCCGGCTAGGACTTTATTCATGCCGCCAACTCCGCCATCAAAACCAAGACATTTGCTCGAGCCTTTTGCTTTCGCTAATAATTCACCACAAGCTTTGATCTCGTCTGCTTTACGCGAATTAGCACTATGCCCTAAATACATTAAAGCGATACCGGTCATGGTGCGCATTTCATCCATCAAGATAAATGGGCCTGGTTGTTTGGCGGCGTCAAAAATCAACGACCAACTAACCTCTCCCTTCACTGGAGCCGTTGCGTACATCAGCCCAACGGTGCCCCATTGATAGGGTAAGCTGTAGCTGTTGCCCGGATCAAATACCGGACTTTTGAATTGTGGCATGAGGTTGGCGCTATTGGGAATCGAATTTAAATTTAGTTTTTGTACGAGGTTTAATTTAATCATGGTGGGCACTACGACGTCAGTGGCGATGACGATATCGTAGTGACTGATTCCGCCGGCTTGTAATTTAGCCAGCATATCATCTTGCGATTCATAAACGTCGATGGTGACCTTAACGCCAGTGCTGGCTTCGTATTGTTTGGTAATTTCTGGATCAATATATTCACTGTAGGAAAGCATCATGACGCCTTTTTCAGCGGCATTGATGAAGAATGAACAGCTCATTAATAGGCTTGCTGCGCTTAGGCAGTTGAAAAAATATGCGGGCAAAGAACGACGCATGATGGTTACTCCGTAGGACGAGGACGAGTGAGGTGGGTTACGCCTAACACAAGCGCAACCGTAGCAAAGAGAATAAGTGTGGATAAAGCATGAATTTCAGGGGAAATACCGCGCCGAATGGACGCTTGAATAAGAAGTGGAAGGGTCGTGGATTGGGGAGAGGCGGTGAAAAAGCTGATAACAAAATCATCGAGCGAAAGCGTAAAGGCTAACATCGCACCTGCAACTATAGCGGTTGTAACTTGTGGTAACATAACGCGCATGATGACGCCCCAATGCGAGGCGTAGAGATCACGTGCCGCTTCTTCCTGGGCAGCACTGATATGCGACAAGCGTGCATGAACAACTAAGGCGACGAAAGAAACTTGGAACGTGACATGACCAATGACCATGGTGAAAAAACCGGTATCAAATAGGCTCCAAACTTGGCGCAGGGCGACCATGGCGGCGGCTAAAATAATATCTGGCGTAATGACGGGCAACATCACCACTGCCATAACGGGTGCGGTTAATGGTTTGGGCCAGCGTCCGCGTAAACCAAATGCCAACATCGTTCCCAAAATGGTGGAAATGAAGGTTGAGATCACAGCCAAGCCAATGGTATTTCTGGTCGCGGCGAATAAGGCGGTACTGTCGACGCGGTTGTCTTTTAAATCGACAAATAATCGTTCGTACCATTGCCAAGTAAACCCATGCCATTCACCTAATAAACGCGAATCGTTAACTGAACACACGGCGACGGCCAATAACGGTAGGTAAAGAAAACCTAAGGTTGCCCAGCCGAGTAGCGGTAAACTCCAATGCTGACGCCGGATCATAGCGCTTCCCGTCCACGGCGTCCCATCAACCATAAACCGATCAGGGTCATAATAATTAACACCACGCAAATTGCCGCGCCGAATGGCCAGTCACGGCTGGCACCAAATTGTTGCTGAATCAAATTGCCGAGCAGCATATACTTTGCTCCGCCTAACAGATCACTGACGACAAACATGCCAATCGATGGAATGAAAGTCAAAATACCGGCGGAAATAAGCCCAGGTGAAATCTGTGGCAAAATAGCATGACGAAACGTGCGCCAACGGGAGGCATAATTATCGCGTGCGGCTTCGACCAGTGACCAGTCCAGGCGCTCAATGCTGGGATATAACGGTAATACAGCGAATGGTAAAATCGCATTGACCATACCAATGGTTACGGCGAATGCCGATGGAGCTAAACCAGTGCCATCTTCAATCCATCCTAACCAGGCGGCAAATTTCGCGGGCGGCATTTGATTTGAGCACAATAATATCCACCCATACGTCCGGATGACTAAATTGGTGCAAAACGGAATGGTTACCAACGCGAGCAAAAGATAACGCCAGCGGATTGGTTGGTTTGCGATAAAAAAAGCAACCGGTAACGCCAATAATATTGCCAAGACCGTGCAAATCCCTGCCAATAGCAAACTGCGTGTGATAATAATGAGGTAATCAGCCGACCAACCAAAGATGCCCCAACCCGCCAGTCGAA